>CALGJW010000063.1 GCA_937930025.1 uncultured Saprospiraceae bacterium
GGTCTATGGGATAGTGAAATCAAAGCTGATGAATACATCAATCAATGGGTAAATAGATGGCCTACAGGAGTGATGAATCTTAGCGTTACCTACAATTTTGGCGATCAGAAAAAAAGAGGAAAAGGACGATACATCGGTAAAGGTTCCAATAATGAAATGAAGAGAGTTTACTAGTTAAAAATCTTTCTGTTTTAAAAGTTAAACATGAGTAAAAAGATTAAAATATTGCAATTGGCCACTTTTCATATGGGAGAAACAACAGATTTCTACAAATCTCCCTATGATGCTTTTAGAGAAGACCATCTCTTTGAAATCAAAAGTCTTTGTGAAAAAGTTGCGCTTTTTAATCCTACGGTAATTTGCGTCGAAGTACCTGTTGAAGAGCAGAAAAAACTAAGAGCAGATTATAAAAATTACTTAACGCAGGAAACCTATGATTCTAATTACAAAAATGAAGTTTCACTAATTGCTTACCAAATTGGAAAACAGACAAACGTGAAAAGAATCTACGGAATCGATCACAAACTGGAATATGATTATCCTTCAATTGAAGAATTAGCTAATAAATTGAAAACAAAATCTTATTTGAATTTTATGGAAAAGGAGTTGAAGGCTGTGATGAAGAAAAGAACGAAACTACTGAAAAAAGCTTCTTTACAGGAAATCATGAAATACGAAAATTCGGCAGAAGCACTAGATTTTTTGATGAATGTAAATGCAGATATTTTAACCTATGTCAATTCAAAAAAAGCATTTGAAGGAGCCGATGTCGCTGCGGATTATTACAAAAGAAATTTAAGGATTTACGCCAACTTAAATAAGCTAAAACTGAAAAAAAAGGATCGTGTTCTCATTCTAATGGGGTCTGGACACATCGCTTTTCTTAGAGATTTTTTAAAGCGAAGTCCAATTTATGAAGTTGTTGAAACGAATCAGTATTTAGAAAATTAATGATCGCCTTGACCCCAGAAATTTAGTTAAGGACTATTTGTAAAGTTATAAAAATTATAAAAATGAAAAAAGCACTTATGTTTCCCGGACAGGGATCTCAATTTAAAGGAATGGGGAAAAATTTATTCTCTAAATATAAAGTAGAAACCGACTTGGCTTCAAATGTTTTAGGCTATGATCTTGAGGAACTATGTGTCAAAGATCCTAATCGCCAATTGGTAAAAACCCAGTTTACGCAGCCCGCCCTTTATGTAGTCAATAGCTTTCTTTACAAAGAAGCCCAGGCTACGCCTGACTTCCTAATCGGACACAGCCTCGGAGAATACAATGCCCTGTTAGCCGCTGGCGCCTTCGATTTTGAAACCGGTTTAAAATTAGTCCAAAAAAGAGGTGCGCTCATGGCAGCCGCCTCCGGCGGTGGTATGGCTGCGGTACTCGGACTAAGTATTGATGAGCTTAAAGAAAAATTAGAACAAGGAAATTATTCTGATGTCGAAATTGCTAATTTCAATACACCAACTCAAATCGTTTTATCCGGTTCCAAGGAGGGAATAGCAAAAGTTGTTAAGGATTTTTCAGACATGAAAATCAGAATCATTCCGCTAGCCGTTAGTGCTCCGTTTCATTCAAAATTTATGAAACCTGCGGCAGATCAATTTGCCACATTTTTAAACGATTTTAAATTTAATAAACTCAATATTCCCGTTATATCCAACGTAACAGCCTTGCCTTATAAAGCCGAAGAAGTAAAAGAATTATTGAGTACACAAATAGCCAGTTCTGTTCAATGGGTTGATTCTATCCGGTATTTGATGGGACAAGAAGTAGAAGAATATCAAGAATTGGGAAGAGCTATCCTGACTAAAATGACAAAAGAAATTCAGGAAAATACGACGCCAATAATTATTAAAGAAAAAGCTAAAAAAGCTCCTGTTGCAAAGATTACAAAATCTACAGTAGGTTCGCCAAAGGATTTACCTTCAGGGTTTCTAGGAAGCAAAGATTTTAGAAATGACTATGGAGTGAATTATAGCTATGTCGCAGGAGGTATGTATCGGGGTACAGCTTCTAAAGAATTGGTCATTCGTATGGGAAAAGCCGGGATGCTTTCCTTTTTAGGAACAGGCGGAATGAAACTAGAAGACGTATCCAACGATATTGATGCCATTCAAAAGGAATTGAATAACGACCAACCTTATGGTATGAATCTACTACACCACCTGGCTGATCCGGCACATGAAATGCATACCGTTGAACTCTACCTGGAAAAAGGAATTAAAAATGTAGAAGCGGCAGCATTTATGCAAATGACAGAAGCCCTTGTCTATTTCCATGTTTTAGGATTATCTGAAAATGATAACGGAGAAGTCATCAGTAATCATCGGATAATGGCTAAGATATCTCGTCCGGAAGTAGCCGAAGTATTCATGCGACCAGCACCTGAAAAATTATTAAATAAACTTTTGGAAAATGATAAGATAACAGAAGCTCAGGCAGCAATTGCAAGAAGGATTCCGGTGAGTTACGACATTTGTGTTGAAGCCGATTCTGGAGGTCATACCGATGGAGGTATTGCGATGGTTTTACTACCATCCATTCAGCAGTTGAGAAATACAATTCAAAAAGAATACAACTATCCAAAGCACATTAGAATTGGTTTGGCTGGAGGAATTGGGACTCCTCAGTCAGCAGCAAGTGCATTTATTATGGGAGCTGATTTTGTATTGACAGGTTCAATAAATCAATGTACAGTAGAAGCTGGTACCAGCGATGCCGTTAAAGATTTATTGGAAAGTATAAATGTTCAGGATACGGATTATGCACCAGCAGGTGATATGTTTGAAATTGGAGCTAAAGTACAGGTTTTGAAAAAAGGAGTTTTGTTTTCTGCAAGAGCGAATAAATTATACAATCTATATACCCAGTACAATGCACTTGAGGATATTCCTGCAAAGACCATTGCGCAACTAGAAAAAAATTATTTCAAAAAATCAATAGAAGAAGTTTGGCAGGAAACAAAAACCTATCTGAATAAAACAGGGAAAGTGGCCGAGCTTAAAAGAGCTGAAAGCTCTCCCAAATATAAAATGGCCTTAGTCTTCAGATGGTATTTTGGTTTTAGTAGCCGAATTGCTTTTAACGGAGACCTAGAAAATAAAGTCAATTTTCAAATTCATACCGGCCCATCTCTTGGTGCTTTTAATCAATGGGTAAAAGGGACAGAATTAGAAAGTTGGAGAAATCGACACGTTGATGAAATCGGAGAAAAATTAATGGCAGAAACAGCGGTCTTATTACAAAGCACGCTTTCAAATATTATTCAATAACACTTAAATTTTTTAGAGATGAAACAAGAAGAAATTGTAACACAAATCAAAAACAATCTAATCGAAATTATGCCGGAATTAGAAGGCGAAAACATCGATTTAGAGGACAGATTAGTCGACATCGGGGCCAACTCAATCGACCGTGGAGAGTTAATCGCTCTGACATTAGAGAATTTGGAACTTGAAGTTTCCAGAATCGAATTTGTATCAGCTCAATCCATTAATGATTTGGCCGAGATGATGTTTACACACTATAATTTACAGAAAGTATAATCATGGAGGTAATAATAAGCGGAACCGGAATTGTGAGCCCAATTGGTATTGGCATGGAAGAGTTTAGTGATGCACTTAAGCTTGGATTGTCTAATTTCTCTAAGCATGAAATTGATCACTTAGGTACAACTTATGAATATCCAATTGCTCAAATTAAAGATTTTAACTACAAGACTGAAATTGACAAATTGGAAATCAGTGAAGAGTTAAAGCTAAAGGCAAAGCGTTTGCGCAATTTGTCAACGGGTTCAATGCATGCTGTCTATTCAGCACTTGCAGCATGGAAGGAGGCAGGGCTAGATCTGGCTGCTCCTGATCCAGAAAGAATTGCCATAGTTGCAAGTGGAAGTAATCTTCAACAAGCTACCATCAACAAGACTCAGGAACGGTACAGAGAAAAATTACGGTTCATGAATCCAACTTATGGTTTCAATTTTTTGGATACGGATATCATTGGCAGTATTTCGGAATTACTCCAAATTAAAGGCGAAGGTCAATCAATTGGAGCAGCTTCCGCAAGTGGCAATATGGCCATCATTCAAGGGCATCGATTAATCGCAAATGGCGAATATGATATCGTGATTGTTGTTGCGCCTTCCATGGAGTTGTCTGCTTATGAATTTCAAGGTTTTACGGCACTTGGAGCAATGGCTACGATTAATCCGGACAAAGACATAAAACACATTTGCAACCCTTTTGATAAAGATCATTGTGGATTTGTTTACGGT
>CALGJW010000064.1 GCA_937930025.1 uncultured Saprospiraceae bacterium
ATATTAAACAAAGTCAAATCAATATAAAATAATTTTAAAAACTCAGGAAACTTTTGAACCTTTTATAGTTTCCGTGGTTTAATTCCCATATATTTGTCGCTTAAAATGAGCATAGATTAAATGGATGTAAGCAATCAAATAATAAAACAGGCAGAAGATCTCTTTCTACGGTACGGGCTAAAAAGCGTGACCATGGATGATATTGCTCGTAAATTGGGGATCTCCAAAAAGACCTTGTATCAGTATGTCGATAACAAATCAGACTTAGTATCCAAGATTATGTTGGCTCATATAGCAGAAGAAAAAGCATTGATGGAGGAAGTACATAAAAACTCTGGAGATGCGATAGAGGAGATGTTATTAATAGGAAGAAGTGCAATCCAGCAATTGCGAAAATTAACGCCGACGCTGGTATATGATCTTCAAAAATATTATCAAAATATTTGGTTACTGATACAAAAATTACATCAGGATCATGGCCAACAAATGATCCGAGAAAATATAGAAAGAGGAAAACAACAAGGCGTTTATCGCCCAGACATTAATGCAGATATTTTAGCCAAAATGTATGTGATGAGTTCTTTTTCTTTAGTGAATGAAGACCTTTTTCCTTTAAAATCTTATAACAAGGAAAAATTATTTATTGAATTTATACGCTATCATATTCATGGTATTGCTTCCCAAAAGGGATTGCAATTGTATTATAAACATATGGAGGCAATCAAAAGTAATGCCGATATCAAATAGACTTTGTTACATGAATCCGACTGTTAAAAAAATAATTACAAGTAGTATTTTATGCTGCTTGTCCATCCTGAGTTATAGCCAAGAAACGGTGGAAATGACTTTGGACAAGGCGGTAGCATACGCCTTAAAAAATAGCGATGAAATCAAAATCGCACTATTAAATATCGAGGATGCGGAGCAACGCATTTTAGAAACAAGGGCAACTGGCCTACCTCAAATAAATGGAGAAGCAGCCTATAATCGTTATTTAAAAATACCTACTTCTGCCCTACCAGAAGCTTTTGTAAATGCGTCCAGAGATGCAGAAGGCAACCTACCAGAAGGCTTTTCCAATCAGATTACTTTTGCTTTAAAAAATAATTTTCAGGCAGGCGTCAACCTACGTACCATGGTTTTCGATGGTAGCTTTTTTACAGGTTTAAAAGCAGCTTCCTTATACCGCAACTTGGTCCAAGACGAATTAGCGGCCAAGCAACAAGCTATACAAAATCGTGTAATTACTGCTTATTTACCTGTTATTTTATTGACAGAAAATCTCAAGATTTTAGATAAGAATATTGCAAATATTGAGCAATTACGCATGGAGACCAATGCCTTGTATAAAGAAGGATTTGTAGAGCAGCTAGATGTGGATCGCTTAGAATTAAGTAGTGCCAACTTACAAGTAGAAAAAGAAAATCTAGAGCGGCAAGTTGCGACGACCATGAATACCCTTAAACAAATTATGAATTTTCCTATTGAAACGGAATTAATCATTCAGGATAATTTGGGTAGAACGGTACCTGTACCTGCAAAAGAAGATTTAGAAGGGGAGATAGATTATTATAAGCGACGAGAATACAAGGTGGCAGAAACAGGAATAGAGTTAAATACCTTAAATGAGTCATATGTTAAGAATCTGTATTTGCCTTCTCTAAACTTGAATCTTTCTTACAATCAAATGTTTCAAGGTAATAAAATATTCGATGATCCAAATAGCTTTTGGGCACCAACGGGTATTATTGGTTTGTCTTTAAACGTTCCTATCTTTGATGGTTTTGGAAAGAAAGCCAAAATTCAACGAGCACAATTAACGACAGAAATAGCGCGCACTCAGCATAGACAATTTGCCCGTGCGATTGATACGGAAGTGGCTAATGCACGAGTCGATTATCAAAGTGCGTTCCAACGAGTAGAAAGTCAACAACGCAATTTAGCACTAGCAGAAAAAATTTATAGCACAACCCAAATTAAATATAAAGAGGGGGTAGGATCTAGTTTGGAAATAGCGCAAGCAGAGCAGAGTTTATTTTCTGCCCAACGGAATCATTTGCAAGCATTATATGATTTATTAATTGCAAAGTTATCCTTGGATGTTGCTTTGGGGAATTGATAAAATAAAATCACTCAACAATAGATAAAAGAAAATATGAAATATTTAGTCTATTTATTCTCTTTCTGTCTCTTGCTTACCGCCTGCCAAGAGCAAGAACAAATCGACCCGAACGCCATTCCAACAGACTTGAATGGTAAGAAGGATTTTTTGAAAAAGAAAAAAGCAGAGTTGCGCCAATTAACACAACTCATCCAACAGACAGAAACTGAAATTGATGCCTTAATTCCAGATGACCAAAAAGCTAGAACATTGGTCACGACCATGCCTGTACCTTTAAAAGATTTTGAACGCTTTGTCGAAATCCAAGCGGCTGTTGAGGCAGATGATATGGTTGCAGCTAGTAGTGAGACAGGAGGGCGTATTCTTAAAATGTCCTTCAAGGAAGGCGATGCCATTCGCAAAGGACAATTAATTGCTAAGATTGACTTACAACAAATCGACAATCAAATTGCAGAATTAGAAACAGCAATGGATTTAGCAAAAGAGGTATACGAAAGACAATCTCGTTTGTGGAAACAAAACATAGGTTCCGAACTGCAATATTTGGAAGCAAAAAACAATGTGGATCGGATAACAAAAAGTATGGAAAGCATCCAATTCCAGCAAACCAAAGCGAATGTATATGCCCCCATATCTGGTATCATTGAAATGGTTAACTTAAAGCAAGGAGAGATGGCTTCTCCTGGCATGCCCATTCTACAAATTCTGAATACCAATAAAGTAAAAGTAGTCGCAGATATTCCTGAGACCTATTTAGGAAAAGTAAAGCGAGGTGAAAAAGTAAGCATAAAATTCCCTGCCCTAGATACAGAAATCCAAGCAGGAATTAGTCAATTAGGTCGGACGATAGATCCAGCCAATCGAACCTTTGAAGCTAAAATTAACCTAAACAATAGTAAAGGTATTTACAAACCCAATTTATTAGCTTTGATGCTCATCAATGATTTTACGGCAAAAAAAGTACCTGTGATTCCAGTTGAAATGGTTCAGCAAGAAGTGAGTGGTAAAGACTATGTGTATATAAAAATTCAAGGTGAAAAGGGAGCCATTGCTAAAAAGGTTTTCGTCAAGACTGGTGAAAATTATAATGGAGAAGTCATCATTGAAGAGGGCTTGACAGGCGGAGAAGAAATGATCGTGGAAGGCGCTAGAGGCTTGGCGGAAAATCAATTGGTGAAGGTAGAAGGGTAAATACTAGGTCCAAATTGCTGGATGGTTAGATTGTTTGATAGAAATAATAAAAGGTACTTGAACACAAAGGGAAACTGTTTATTTGTCTAAGCTGTTTAATTGTTCGGATGAACCCTCCCCAACCCTCCCTTAAAAAGGGAGGGAGTCGTCTTCGATTGAATATTTTCTTTCGCAGATGTCTCCCCCTCTTCCTAAGACGAGAGAGGGATTTTACCCAACGGCAGAAAGGACTAGCCTTGGGGGAGTTCATCCGAACAGTTTGTTATACAAACAAATTTCCCTCCGTGTTCATTCAAGCATAAAACATGGAAAACAAAGAAAAAAAAGGGCTTAAAACTTTTAGCTTAACGTCCTTAGCCGTAGATAATGGTACCAGTATTTTTATATTGACCATTATGATTTTATTTTTCGGCTATTCCTCTTATCGGAATATGCCAAAAGAGCAATATCCTGAGGCGAATATTCCGGTTATATTTATTAGTACCCCGTACTTTGGTAATTCGGCAGCAGATATTGAAAATCTCATTACCCGCCCGATAGAAAAAGAATTGGTTTCCCTAAAAGGCATTAAGGATGTGAAGTCCAATTCTATGCAGGATTTTTCAGTAGTAATTGCTCAGTTTAATTCGGATCAACAGGCAGAGGTTGTTCTGCGGCGCGTGAAAGATGCCTTAGATAAAGCCAAAAAAGAATTGCCTACAGATTTGGATCAAGACCCACAGGCGGAAGAAATTAATTTTGCAGAGTTCCCGGTAATGACAGTCAATATTTCGGGAGATTTAGAAATGGATGCCTTGCGGAAGTATGCCGAACATGTGCAAGATGAGTTGGAAAGTTTGAAGGAGGTAATGCGGGTAGATTTAAAAGGCGCACAAGAAAGAGAGGTGAAAGTCGATGTAGATTTGCCAAAAATGGAGTCCTTGAAAGTCAGTTTCACAGATATAGAGAATGCGATTAAATCAGAGAACGTCACCATGTCAGGTGGCGAGTTGAATAGCAATAATTTTAAACGATCTATTCGGGTTATCGGGGAATTTGAATCTGTCAAGGAGTTAGAGAGCATGATTGTTAAAAGTGAAAATCAACGCCCCATTTATTTAAAAGACATTGCCAAAGTAAGCTATGCTTTTGAGGAAAGAAAAAGTTATGCTAGAGCAGATGGTGATCCAGTTATTTCTTTAGATGTCATTAAACGCTCTGGACAAAATGTATTGATTACGGCCGATAATATCAATAGGGTTGTGAAAGAAATGCAGACGGAATTACCAAAAGAATTGACCATTTCTACCTTCAATGATGCCTCTGTTTATACCAGAAATGAATTAGCCAATTTGGAGAATAGTATCATCATGGGCGTGATGTTAGTCGTCTTGGTTCTCCTATTCTTCTTGGGTCTACGGAATGCCTTATTCGTTGGTTTAGCCATTCCTGTATCTATGTTAACAGGAATCTTATGGCTGAATATTACGGGGCAATCCATGAATATCATGGTCTTGTTCGCCTTGATTTTAGCTTTAGGCTTATTGGTGGATAATGCCATTGTGGTGGTAGAAAATATCTACCGATATATGCAAGAAGGCTATTCTGGAAA
>CALGJW010000065.1 GCA_937930025.1 uncultured Saprospiraceae bacterium
GCTATATCTTTTAGGGATGAGAAAAAGATTGAAGAGTGCAAGAGTTTGATCAAACAATACGAGTCGAATATTGCTGAGGATAGAAAACTTGGAACATGGGGCTTTCAGTATGATCTGTTATTAAAAAACAAAAAGCTAAACCTATCAGATGAAGAGAAAGAATCGATAATCAAAGAACTGGAAGAAAGGCTAGATAGGCAAGTAAATACAGGAGCAAATTTTTATGACATCAAGGTGTCCACAGAAAGGCTATTAGAGTATTATAGAAGCAAAAGCGATAAAGAGAAAATTAAAGAAACAATCACTAAGCTTGAAAGTGTTGTAGACGATCAAGTAAAGACCAGCACTGGTTTGCAAATATCCAGTTTGTATAATGATTTGTACAACATAATGAAAACAAATGGGCTACACGAAGAATCAAAAACAGTGCTTGTTAAACTCCGTGAAGCGGGTAGCAAAATCAACAACGACTTACAACACTTTCAAACGCGGTATAAAATTCCAATAGAAAAAATTGAAAGTCTTTTGAGTAACCTATATTCTGAGGAGGATTTGTTTTTTGAAAAAATTGCAACTTTTTTCATTCCTAATAAAGATTATTCACAAAATGAGCTATTGGATATTTCGAAAAAACACCCATTCCCATATTTGTTTACCACACAACTACAAGATAACAAAGGTAGAATTGTAAGCAAGGTCGGTCCAATAGAGGAAGACCTCGAAGGCCATCTAGCTATGCATCTTGCAACAATAACAAAGCAAAAAAGTCCCATTCTAAGATTGGCCTTTGAAAGAGGAATGAAATCTGGAAAAATAACGGCTGAAAGTTTGTTAAAATACTTAATGGCCAGTCCAATCATAGAAGAAGATAGGGTTCATTTTTTTGAAAAAGGGATCAAACACTTCCTTGCGGGAAATCATATCGAATTTTGTCACATTATGATTCCTCAAATAGAGAAAGCAATACGAAATTTGATTGAATATTCTGGAGGAAGTGTCTTGGAGCCATCAAGAAATGGAGGGTTTAAACTGAAAACTTTCGATAAAATTCTAAATGATGACATTGCAAAAGAAGTCCTTTCGGAAGACATGGTTTATTATCTTAGAATTTTATTTACTGAACAAAGAGGTTTAAACCTAAGAAATATTTTATGCCATGGCTTGATGGACGGAGTTTATCAGGTTCATTCTGACTTGGTATTGCACAGCCTGCTTTGTTTGGGCTTAATTAGTCCAACAGAATAAACCGGTAGACATTTAGAAAACATCTACCGGATACTGCTCGATTAAGTCTAAGGCAAGTTCAATTCAGAAAAGGGCTTAGGATTAAAATACAAGTCTCGTTCAATAGGCAGATTTAAAACTCCTCGAACAGACTTTAGGTCCTTCAATGAGAATGTACCCCATTCGGGGAAGGGCCCAATAACATAACCGAAAAATATTTGCATCTCGGGATCATATTCTATGGCATACCAAGTCCAGCTACTATCGGGTGTAAAGAATTTGGCAATCACCAAAGGATCTTCACACTGGCTTTGATCGCCAGTCTTGGCAAAGAGGGCCAGAACATTTTTCGTAAGAAGTTTCATCAGATAGGGGGTTAAAAAATAGATAAAACTAAGCATAGGCAGGCAGCTGCAAGCGGTCGTCAAAGGAGGAACTCCGCAGGAGGCAAATCCTTGACGAGTTAGTGTAGTAAGCTGCTAGATTCCTTTGCGTTTTATCATTTTCCCCTATAGATGGAATTGATAAAAAAATGTGCCGCCTGAATAGACGGCACATGAAAGACAAAGATTTAGGAATTATAACAAATTCAATTCGGAGGCGAGCATTGGCTCAAAAGAATTATCAGGACCAACCAAAGAGCCTAACAATCCCATGTTTTCTTCTTTAAACATAAAGTGTTCCCATAAAGGAGCGTTAAAAACAATGCAGCCATAGAATACATCTGTTTCAGGATTGTATTCTGTAACATACCAGGTAAGTGTTCCACAAGAAGTCACAAATTTGGTTATCACCAAAGGATCATCCAAGTGTCTTTGATTGCCTGTTTCGGCAAATAAGGCCAACAATTTTGCAGTAAGAAGTTTCATCAGATAGGGGGTTAAAAAATAGATAAAACTAAGCAGAGACAGGCAGCTACAAGCGGTCGTCAAAGGAGGAACTCCGCAGGAGGCAAATCCTTGACGAGTAAGCGCAGTAAGCTGCTAGATTCCTTTGTGTTTTATCTTTTATAACCCTGCGATGAAAGGCACAAAAAAAATTGTCTCACCAAGTGGTAAGACAATTGGAAAGCTTTAAGTAGTCAAAAGGCCTTTACAGATATTGCCTGATTTCTTCCAGCAATAACTGAGCGCTGTATTCATAAGCCATCCAAGCAAGGCTGTTTTTCAAATCACCTTGAATACAAGGTATGAAGCCCAATTGATTTTTGTATTGATACAGCAAGTCTTCAATTTCATGATAATACTGATCAAAGAATTCATGTGTATCACCATAATAAACCATGCGAGAGGCAACTCCTGATCTGCAACCAAATTGAACTACATCTTCCAAGTACATTACGGGATCGATTGAATTTAGAGCATCCTCGGCAAGGCAAGAACGGATATTGCCATCCTTTTGATTGGCATATTGAACCAATGCTTTCGAAAGTGATTGTGTTTGAAATTTCATGAAAAAAAAATGATAAGATGATAAGGGAAACTGCTCTGTATTAAGGCAAGCGAGCTTTTATTTTACGAAAGGGAATGGGTAACCAGTACTGGTCCAGAACCGCAGGGTGCCAGATATTCAAGCTGCCATTTAATTCCAGGACATGAAATACAGAAAAGTCATTGACGATACCGGTTACATAGCCACTGAATAGCCGCAAATCAGGATCATAATCAAAAGCAAAATAATGCCTATTGGTATTGGGAATATGAAAGTGAGCGACAATCACAGGATTGTTTTCAAAGATTTGATCGCCAGTAGATTTGAAGCGATCTAACAAATACGACGGAATGAGTTTCATCGGAAAGGGGTTAGAAGATAAAACCAATTTTATTGGACCGGCCACAAGCGGTCGTCAAAGGAGGAACTCCGCAGGAGGCAAATCCTTGACGAGTAAGCAAAGGGGCTGGTAAATCATTTTGGTGTTTTAGCTTTCCACTTTCCGTGAAAGGCTCTAGTCTATTTGTGGATGAAAAGAACTATTGCGAATAAAAAGAAAAAAGAACTGCTCGACTTGTTTGTGACTTGTTTGACAATTGGGTAGGGGCTTCTTACAATTATAAATGCTGCAGCTCTGCTGAGGAGCAACTGTAGTGACTATAACGCTGATGGTGATAAACCGAAGTGTGCAGGAGGCTGTCTTAGGATGGTCTCCCTTTTTTTATTGCAAGTCTGAAAACCACATCGGGTATTTTCAGAAGTGGATAGTCCAAAAAACCTGAATTCCAAATGTATCTGTCTCCCTCTAATTTGATTGGCAAGCTCTGTGCAGTTTCTGCTTGACAATTTCCCAAATATCTATTTAATAGAACTAACAAAATCAGACAAGAAAGTATTTATAAACTTCTTGTCTGGACAGAAAGTCGGGGCAAGAATCAAAATTCAACTAATTATGAAATTGGAATCAAAGCAACTGACCATTAAATTTCCTGAACATCAAATATCGATCATGGGTATCCCAGCCAGAATGGCCGAAATCAGAGTGAGCTATTCAGCACCTATCAAGAAAGAAGACAGAATTACGATTAATAAAAGCAACGATTGCTATGAAGTATTTTGGCGCAGTTGGAACAAATCGACAGTAGAGTATTTTGAAGAATTCAAAGTTTTATACCTTAACCGAGCCAATCAGGTATTGGGCTTGCATCGAATTTCTCAAGGAGGTATTACTGGAACAGTAGCAGATGTTAGAATTATACTGGGAACAGCCTTAAAGGTCTGCGCTTCCTGTGTTATTCTGGCGCACAATCACCCTTCTGGTAATTTAAACCCATCGCAAGCAGACAGAAAGTTGACTACGAAAATCAAAGAGGGTGCGAAGCTGGTAGATGTTGAAGTATTGGATCATTTGATTATTACGAGTGAGGGGTATTATTCGTTTGCGGATGAGGGGGAGATGTGATGCTCAAATTCACAACGAAGAAGGCTACAACGGTCTTCTTTTTTTATCTAAATCAATATCGAGGACAAACACCTTTGGATTTCATCCATTCTATTTTATTTAGTATCCTCACTGTAGAAAATTTTCTTTTTGATTTATGCCAATCATGAACTTTTACAGCAATAAGTTCTTCTGAAAAAATCACTTTTTCATTTAGGATCTCAATCCAGCATTCGAAAATCGTTGCAACTAATTCGACCTCCTCGGTAAGGGAGTTCCGAAAAAGGTTGATCAAATAATCTATCTCAGATGTTATGTTTCCATAATATTGAGAGTAATATTTTTTATAAGAGTTAATTTTAGAAAGAGGTTTAAAACAAACTTTAGAATAGCCACCATCATCCACTTTTTCCACTTTAAACCAGCCTTGTTTTTCAAAACCCGATTTGAATGAATGCATAAACTTATTATCAAACGGACCAGCGGCTTGTTTGCTATAATTTGTATCAAAACTCATTTTTGAAATTCTTTCACATAAATATACCATTTTCTGAAATTTTACGCTCCCAAACCTCCTTTCTTTGTGATACTCATCTGCTATTTTAGCAGCAAGAACCAACCTTTTGAAGAAAGATTCGCTTTTTGAAATCTTTGCTTGCTCATTCAATTGATCGGATTTAATTTTTTCAAGAATTTTAATAGGATCTATATATATATCTTGCGAGTCCAAACTATAACCCTTCATCGCCCTTTCAAAAGCTTCTAGCTCCTCTTTAGTCTCGGGTAACATGAGTCCTAAAGAAACGAGATATTTTTTTATTCCGTCATTCATGGTTGGTCATAATTTTTTCAATTGTCTGTTTGGCACTCTTTATTTTATCTATTGCTTCTTTTTTATAACCTCTTACTGTTGATTGAGTAACACCTCCAAGGTATTCTCTAAGTTCTTTTTGAAGTGATTTAGGTAAATTAACTCCAGCCCTTTCATGCATCATATAAGTTAAATAGACTACTTGGTGGCTTTTGGGTAACCCTAGTAGAGTTTCATGAATTATTCTTCCTTCCAAATCTAAAGTTTGTGGATCAATACTAGGTAGATTTGTAATAATTGTTTCTTCACCAGTATATAATTGTCCATTTAGACGCTTCTGCTCTCTCTTATAATAGTTGATAAGTTCATGCTCTGCAATTTTAAAAAGATAATATCGGAAGTAGTCTTCAACACTTTCCCCATCCCCAGATGGCGCATCAAAAGTTCGTGATTTTCCATATTTT
>CALGJW010000066.1 GCA_937930025.1 uncultured Saprospiraceae bacterium
GGGGCAGATCAAACCGAAAAGAGTAGTGTTTCTTTCGCGAGGTACAAGGGAATGGCGGAGAACTTCCTGCAAAGCAAAAACTTTAAAGGGCTCTATTTATTTAGACCCGGTTATATCTATCCAGTAGAAAAAAGAAAGGAACCGAACCTGAGCTATCAAATTTTTAGAAAGCTTTATCCTGTTTTCAAGTTGATGGGTAAAAAGTATAGTATCACCTCGGAGGAATTAGCATTGGCTATGTTTAATATTGGCATAAACGGAATCACTAAAAGCGTTTTAGAGAACGCTGATATTCTAGAAACTTTGAATAGCTAATCCTTTTAATTTTTTCAAAGCTGCAACCTTCGATAAATTTCAGTGTCTTTTGCATATAACTTAAACCTAAAAGTCATGATAAAACAACCGCTATTCGTCGCCCTTGCACTATTTGCCCTATCTTTTAACGTCTTCGGACAAAACGATTATATCAAAGCCTCTGGAAAGGTGGTAACAAAAGATTATCAAGTTTCAGATTTCTCTGGTGTAGATATCTCAACAGATTTCCAAGCCTATATTACATTTTCAGATCAAACCAGTGTTACCATAGAAGTGGATGACAACATGGTGAATTTTGTTGAGGTGAATGTCAACAATGGCGTTCTATCTGTACGGGAAAATTCAAGAAGCTGGGTAAAAGGAAAGCAAACATTAAACGCCTACATTTCTGTACCTTCTTTAGATTATATCAAGGGCTCCTCTGATGCTATAATCGTTTTGAAAAATCCGCTAAACACAGATCGATTGAAAGTTGATCTTTCAGGTGATAGTACATTGGAAGGGGAGGTAAATGCGAACTCTATAGACACCTATTTAAAGGGAGATTCTTACTTGACAATTAGTGGGGGAGCGGATCACTTAAAAGGAGACGTTTCTGGAGATAGTGAAATTAGAAATTATGATTTAGTCATAAAAAATATAGACCTCAAACTAAGAGGAGATAGCGTGGCCGAAGTTACTGTTCAAGAAAGTATGAAGGTGGATCTTAATGGAGATAGTGAGATGAGATATAAAGGGAATCCGGAAGTAATGAAGCAATATGTACGAGGAGATTCCGAGATTCGCAAGGTGAATTAATTTGAAAATAGCCTTTGTATTAACGGTAACAATAAAACCGATGGATTAATTTAATCCATCGGTTTTATTGTTTGAACCCCTTCTATTTCCATTTTCTTCTTATTTTTAAAGGGTGAATTGGGCTTCCCAATCTCCGCCAAATCTAATAGGAATGAAACTAATTGCTATAATTGGGGCTATACAGGGGATAATCCTTTGTCTTTATATCCTTCCGCGAAAACGGAATAGACGTGCCAATTTGCTTTTCCTATCCGGAATGCTGCTCACCATCGCCCAAATGATTTTAGTTTTCCTCGTTGGAAATCCCTTTAGAGCGGATGGAATTATTTTACTCAAAGTTATTACGTGGATCATTCCCTTTGCAGTACCCGCCTTGGTTTATTTTTACTTCAGATTTCTCCTCGGATATCAAAAAGAATTTGCCAATAAAGACTGGATTCATGCCGTCCCGATTATCCTGTCGGCTGTTTTACTCTTACCTTATGTATTGCTAGCTTTAGAACCAGGGGCAATTTGGCTAGCGGTAAATCCAGTTTACTTTGCGGAACAAGGCTTGATGTATTTATTCTTGTGCTCTTATTTAATTTGCTACTATGGAATGCAAATCACAAAGCTTTATCAAAAATATAAAAATGATATCCAAGCGCAATATTCAAATTTGCGTGAAATGCAATTGAGTTGGATTCAAGGAAACGGAGTTTTTGTTTTTGCAATAGGACTTTTTGGTCTCGTTGGTTCAATTTCTCAGTTGATAAAAACTTCTCAACCTTTTTTTAGCCTCGAAGATTTACAAAGTCCACACTATTTTATATTTATCCCAATATCTCTTTTAATTTATTGGTGTAGTTATCGGGTAATCGAAACACCTGAATTGTTTAAATTCTTAACTACTAGGTCCATTGATAAAAAGAAGTATGAAAATTCAACCTTGTCTGAATCAACTATAAACAGCATCGCTGGCCAATTAATCAGCTTAATGGTTGAAGACAAGATTCATAGCAATCCAAATTTAACTTTGTCAGAAGTCGCAAGCCGATTAAATTCTTCCAATCAAATTGTATCACAAGTATTGAATCAGCATTTTGAAATAAGTTTCTTTGAATTTGTCAATGGCTATAGGTTAGAAGCGGCCAAAAGCAAACTCAAAGATCCTTTACTCCAGCATTTGAGCGTTCAGGGAATTGCCCTGGAATCAGGATTTCGATCGAAATCCACTTTCTACGATTTGTTTAAAAAAGATACTGGTCAAACTCCAGTGCAGTATCAAAAAGGTTAAGCGACTTTATTCTTAGGTATTTCTGCATTTTTTAAGTCCGTCGAGATCGGTATGGAATTCAAAACACCTGCTTTTGTAGACTTTCCTAGGTTCAAACGCCATATTTGCCTATTATTAATTACTCCAAAATCATCTGAATTTGACTATGCGAATTATTGCTTTACTCATTTTCCTTATAAGTATTTCTACAGACATCCAAGCTCAAATGGCCCATACAATTAAAAAAACCTTTA
>CALGJW010000067.1 GCA_937930025.1 uncultured Saprospiraceae bacterium
TGCCGCACCAATTATGCATTTACAAATCTTTAGTTCAACTTGGGAGCCCCAATATAGTTGCGCCGGGAATTGTAATCCTGTAGAGACGATTACTGTACCTGCAGGAGATTACATTGTTTCCGTGAAGCTTTTTACGAGTAACTGGCAACCAATTTGCGAACTTCAGCAAACGGTTACAGTAACTACTGGCGGCGGCGATCCTTGTGCTAACTTAGGTGGCGATAGTGATGGGGACGGGATTTGTAATGCGAATGATAACTGTCCCAATATTTCGAATCCCAATCAAGCGGATGCAGATAATGATGGCATTGGTGATGTTTGTGATACGGTTGATCCTTGTGCTAACTTAGGTGGCGATAGTGACGGCGATGGGATTTGTAATGCGAATGACAACTGTCCGAATACGTCGAACCCTAATCAAGCAGATGCAGATAATAATGGTATTGGTGATGTTTGTGAACCGACTGGAACAGCTTGTGACTTAGTGAGTATTTCCGCAGGATCAAACAGTATTATTGTGGATGGTCTTGATGCTGCAGCTATTGCACATTTACAAATTTTCACGGCTACTTGGCAGGGAACTTATCAGTGTTCTACGGATTGTGATCCATCAGAAACCGTTACAGTCTCCCCGGGAGATTATATTGTTTCTGTGAAGTTGTATACTAGCAACTGGCAACCGATTTGTGATTTTATGACGACCATAACGGTTGGTGGTATTGCACCCAAAATACAAGAGATCTTAGCCTTGCATGCTGTTCAAGAAAATCAATCTGTTGCTTTGCAATGGACGACAAATATGGATGATAGAACGAGAGATTATTTTATTGAACGATCAACGGATGGTTTGAATTTTGAGCGGATTATGGAGCGACAAAGTAATCAGCAAAACAGTTCTTCTTATTTGTATCGGAACATGGATGATGAGCCTTTGTTGGGTAAAAATATTTACCGAATCCATCAAGTTTTTGAAGATGGGACAGCGCGTTATTCTAATGAAGAAACGATTGTTTTCTGGGGAGATCCTAATAAGGTGGTACTGTTTCCAAATCCCACGAAAACGGAACTTTTTGTGAGTTTGAAAGAATTTAAATCTAGTAACGTTACAATTCAAATATTCAATCATTTAGGACAACGTATGGATATTTTGAATGTAGAGGAAGTGGGAGAGGAGTTACAACAATTTGATGTTTCAAAATATCCTAGTGGCGCTTATACCATGTATTTTGATATAGAAGAAACTAGAAATTTTGCACGAGTCTTTATGGTGTCTCGCTTGTAATTTTATCTAGGCAGCTACTTTTATAAAAATGAAAAATCCCGAATTTTCACGTCTATGAGAATTCGGGATTTTTATGCGGTATTAATTTAGGCGCTTTAAATAGGCATCTTTGAATTTATGTTCTTCAAGGTAATGATAAGATATACGATAGCCTACACCTGCTTCAATCATTAACCCAGTAGCTTCTTTTAGGTCGAGAAATAAAGGACGAAGGGCTAGATGGAAATTTAAATTATGAGCATATATAGTTGGATCTCCATAGATCGGTCCAATTCTTTCTTTTCCTAGCCTCAGAGCATAGTTGAACATTAAGCCTGGGCTGAAGCCTTTGAGCTGCGCCCAGTCTTGGTCTTCTTGATCTATTCTAGCAGTAATGTTTTGTATGGCATATGCGAGGTCAATTTGGATGTTGAAATTGGGATCTTTTTCTTTTTGTAAGCTAAACCATTTGTGCATACTTAAGCCCAGTAAAAGAGTAGGCGGTGCTTTTAATTGTTGACGATCGGATGCAATGGGAAATGCTTTTTTTAATGTATTCCCATAAATATTCATATTAAACCCAAAACCTATATTGTTTTTCATAGTATAGCTAAGATCAAACCTCATTCCACCACCCAATTGTAAATGATTAGCAGGATTCATTAAGAATTGATTGGCCATAGCAGCAACGATTAAATCTCCTCTTCTTCCTGACTTTTTGATATAGTCAAAATCATCTATCTTGGCATTTGTGTAAGCATAGGTTTGGTAAAAAAAACGATCTTTACTTGGCCTGTAATTTGGAAAAAAAAGTTTCATGAAATACAGGGAACTAGTTGCTTCTCCATTGACGATTTGTGGTTGAAATTTTGGAATCCGTTTCGTTTTTTGAAAGAGGCTATCTCGAATTTCTTTTTGATCAATGCCTTTGATCTCTTCTAAAATTGGTGTGCCATCTTTTTCTATTAAATAGATAAACTCTAGCTCAAGTCCTTTCAAAATTTTTCTTTGTTCTTTGGTGAAATCAATTTTGAAATATTCTAAGGCTAGTTTGTTAATCCCTCCCATTGGAGATGCCTGTTGTTGGATACTATCTATTTCTTGGCCAAAGACCGTTAGGCTAGAGAGTAAGAAAAAGCAAGGCAAAATATTTTTAAGAAATATGAGCTTAGTTTTCATGATAACTTTTTGTAGTAAAAATACTGTTTTATCATAGAACCTCAAAGTACTTATTTCGTTTTCATTTGTGTTTTTATTTTTTCTTCAGTAGACCGCAATTCGTTAAGCAACCATTGTCTTACTTTGACTTGTTGAGCAATTTTTAAACACTTGTTAATATTTGCTGTTGCTTTTTCAAACTCTTTTTGTTCGAGATAAAGTTTTGAAAGACCTTCATAAGATTTGAAGGATAAGGGATTACTTTGAATGCCTTTCTTATACATTTCTTCCGCTTTATCTAAAGCTCCTTTTTCAAAATGATTTAAGGCTAATTGGGTGTAGAAATCACTAGAAGAACTGGGGAAGTGTTGATTGATTCCAGACTCAAGTATTTTTAAGTCTTCTGCCAATTCTCTTCTAAAATAGAAATAGACAATATTCCCCAAAGAATAACTGGGAATGCTAAAAGAAGTGGAATAGTCGGTTGTGAATTTTTTGTAATTATCGATGACGTCTTGAGCGGTTTTAAAACTATAAAACTTTTTTCGGCTGATTTCCCAACCTTTAAAAATAGCTTGCAAAGCATCTGAAATAGTGATTAACCCAACAGAGCCATGACTTTCATCTGGATAATGTAAGTAGGTCCATTTTTGTTGGTTGGGATAATATTTATCTAAAACACCAACGAACTGCTGAACGCCCATGCCTTTTGTAGCCGCTAAGGAGACAAATAAATTACTCTCTAATTCTTTTCGATCCTTAAAAAGGCTATCGGCTCTCGAGATCACTTCAAAGTCGTCCCACCAATAAGAAGGATCGATGGCAATATAATTGTCGAAAGCTTTCGGATTTTCGAGAAAGTAATTCGTTACAAATAATCCTCCAATAGAATGACCGATAATGATATCGTAAGTTGAAGTTCTATAATTTTTCTGTATGTGAGGCTTTAGCTCTTTTTCTATAAAAGCCATAAAATTGCGGGCATTTCCTTCTTTGGAGGAAGCACTGGCTAAGGTGCAATTTTTTTTATACTTAGTATTGCCCTTGTCGGAAATACCTATAACAATCATTTCAGGAATGCGATTGGCTACCTCTGATAATGATTCTATTAAACCAGTGTCGTAATGGAAATTGTAATCTCCATCGATTAAGTATACGACTGGAAAATTACTCGATTTGCTAAAGAAATAACTAGGAGGTAAATACACTTGGAAAGTTCTTTCCTCTCCAAGGTGTTTTGATGTAATACTATGCCTGTCTCCTGTGATTAAGGCACTCTCGGCATTTTGTCCAAAGGATAAATTTGTTGTTAAAAGAATTAGAAGAAATATGTACTTTTTCATAATTGGCAATTTGTTCCATGAAGTGGTTAATAATAATGGCTGAACTTATAATTTAAATCTAGAGATAGCTTTACAAATAGAAAGCCCTTGAGACCTTCTGTTCTATTCCATAAGAACAGCACTTAAAAGTGCCAAAACTATCTGGAAAGTAACAGATAAATGAATATA
>CALGJW010000068.1 GCA_937930025.1 uncultured Saprospiraceae bacterium
CTTTAATTTAGTTGACGATGTAGCTTTAATGGTTATGCAATTAGAAACATTGGCAGTTCATCAAATACAAAACCTATTTTATTCAACAACAGGAAAAGAACTAGGATAAATGAACATAACCCTACTATATCAATCAGACCCATTTAAGTTAAGAAAGTACACTTGCAAAAATAAGCAATGTGGAATCCGCTATGAAAAAAGAATGGTGGATAAGAATATCGAATGGTGTAGCGATGAATGCAAGAAAATTGTACGGGATGAGAAAGCCGAAAAGCTAACTAGAAAAGCAATGAGAAATCTAGCTAAGATTAAGAAGGAGAAGCGAGAAGCAGCCAAAGCAAAAAACAAAGAGAAGCACGACAAATGGAGAGAAGAACTTGGAATAAGTAAAACCAAAACAGATCCGCTGCAAAATGCTATAAACGAACTAGTAAGGGAATTAGATAAAGGTAAGCCATGCTATGTTTTTCCGGCTTACAATACAAATGGAGTACCCAATCAAGCTGGACATTGCTATGGGAGAGGCGCAAGATCAAATTTAAGATACTTACTGCTAAACATTCACGGAGAGTCTGTTTACAGTAATCACAACCAAGATATTGACGACATTTTTAAACTAGAAGGATTAGCTGCAAGATTAGGAGAATGGGTTAAAGAAGCTTTGAGGGTTATTCATATTGAAAACAAAGTAATCAAAGTTAGTTCTCATGAAAAGAACGAGAAGATAAAAATAGTTCGGAAGCTAATTAACCGAGTTAAGAAAGGAGAAATATTGACTCGTAGATATTGCGATGAACAAATAGGAATATATCAATTAAATGAATTTTATGAAAATATGTAAAGACATATTTCCACTATAAAAATACTTACATTTTTAAATAGGTAGTCGCTGCAATCTTGGCGGAAAGGCGACTACCACAAAATTAATACTCAATGAGTACAAATGTTTTAAAACAAAAGTCTTACCAAGATTTTATAAAGTCTAAGGTAAAAAAACACATTTCAAGTGGATTTGACCCTGAATATCTAAATAATAATCTATTTAAATGGCAAAGTCAAGCTGTTAGAATTGCTTTAAACAAAGGAAGGTTTGCATTATTCATGGATTGCGGACTAGGAAAGACATTAATGCAACTAGAATGGGCATATCAGGTTAGCAAAAAGACAAAACAAAGAGTTCTTGTTTTAGCTCCATTAGCAGTAGTTCAACAAACAAGATTAGAGGCGGAAAAATTTAAAATTGATTTAGATAAAATTGATATAATAAATTATGAGCAATTAAAAAACATAGACGTATCAATTTATTCAGGAGTTGTATTAGATGAAAGCTCAATACTTAAAGGAAGAGATGGAAAATTATCTTCAATGATAATAGATAAATTTACTGATTTCAAATATAAATTAGCTTGTACTGCCACGCCTTCACCAAATGACCACATGGAGCTGGGGCAGCATTCTGAATTTTTAGGAGGCATGAAGTATTTGGAAATGCTTGCCATGTTTTTTGTTCACGATGGAGGCGAAACTCAGAAATGGAGACTTAGAAAGCACGCCAAAGATGCGTTTTGGAAATATGTTTGCAAGTGGTCAATGAGCTTGGATGATCCTAAAACAATCGACCCAAAACAAGCTGGATATGATTTACCTGAGATAGAATACATTGAACACGTAATACCGGTAGAAAATAATACGGAAACCTTATTTTCTGATGTTTCTGTTTCTGCAACGGAACTACATAGAGACTTAAAAAGATCCTATGATGCGAGACTTAAAAAGACAGCCGACCTAGTTAATAACTCAGAAGATCAGTGGATTATATGGACATTAAGAAACAATGAGGCTACTGATCTATCTAAGATGATAAAAGATTCTGTAAATGTTCAGGGTTCAGATAAGCCTGAATTAAAAGCTAAAAATCTCAATGGTTTTAAAGACAATGAATTTAAAGCACTGATAACCAAAACATCTATCGCTTCATTTGGTATGAACTACCAAAACTGTTTTAATATGGTTTTTAGCTCTTATGATTTCAAATTTGAGCAATTCTATCAGGCGGTTAGAAGGTCTTATCGTTTCGGTCAAACAAAAAAAGTAAAGGTTCACATAATGATACCAGAATCACAAGTAAATGTTAGAGAATCAATTTTGAAAAAACAAAAAAACCATAAAGAAATGATTAGAGAAATGAGCAAGTATTCAAGTCAAGAAGACTATACGCAGCTATCAAAGTTTAAGGCGGTTGTAAAAAATAAAACCATTGAAACCGATTCATATAAATTAATGAATGGTGACTGTGTTGAAAGAATTAATGAAGTAAAAGAAAATGAAGTAGATCTAGTTGTTTTTTCTCCTCCATTTGCTGAGTTATATGTTTATTCTGATAGCCCTAATGATATGGGGAATGTTAGCAATTATGAAGCATTTAAAAGGCATTTTTCATACTTAATTCCAGGAATAAAGAGAACACTTAAACCGGGTCGTATTTGTGCTGTTCACTGCATGGATTTACCAATACAAAAAGGAAAAGAGGGATTTATCGGATTAAGGGATTTCAGCGGAATGATTAAGCAAATGTTTATTGACGAGGGTTTTATTTATCACGCAAGAACTACAATATGGAAAAATCCAGTAACTGAAATGCAAAGAACAAAGTCTCTTGGGTTATTACACAAAACAATTAAGAAAGACAGCGTAATGTCAAGGGTTGGAATACCTGATTATATTCTTTTTTTTAGAAACGAAGGAGAAAACGAGACACCAATAGTACATCAAGACAAAGACCCATCTAAAGCGGACTATTTACCCGTTGACTTGTGGCAAAAATACGCTTCACCAGTATGGATGGACGTAAACTACTCAAGAACACTTCAATACAGATCAGGAAGGGATAAGAATGACGAGAAACACATTTGCCCATTACAATTAGACACTATAGAAAGGATAATACACCTTTATTCTAATGAAGGGGAGACGATACTAAGTCCATTTGGAGGAATAGGCTCAGAAGGGTATCAGGCACTTAAAATGAATAGAAAATCTATAAGCATAGAATTAAAGGAAAGCTACTTTAATTTAAATGCAAAAAATCACAAATCAGCAATTAGCGAAAATCTTCAAATTCAATTATTCTAAAAATAACAAACATGAAAAATAAACTAAACTTAAACAGCAAAGACCTTTTTAATTCCTTATCAAAACTAACAGGAGTAGTTAAGAGTAGTCCAGTACTCCCCATTTTAGAATGCGTATTATTCGAAGTAAAAGAAAATAATCTAAAATTAAGAGCCACCGACTTAGAGACTACAATAGTCACTAATCTAAAAGTAGAATCAAGCGAAGATTTTAGAGTGTGTATTCCTTGTGATATTTTGGTTCAAACTTTAAAGGCATTGCCAGACCATCCTATTGAAATTACAATAGACGAAGTATTTAATATCGAACTAAAATCAAACTATGGAAATTACAAGTTTCAAGGCAATGAACCTAGTGAGTTTCCGAATGAACCAAGCAAAGAAGATTCAGAGCCTTTTAAAGTTCCATCAAACAAATTACTAGAAGCTATTTCAAATACTTCCTTCTGTACTGGAAACGATGAAATTAGACTTGCAATGAATGGAGTTTATTTTGAAATAGAGAATGGATCAGTTACTTTAACTGCTACTGATGCCCATAAGCTTTCAAATCATAAGATAGAATCCATTGAAATTGGAGAAGAAGGAAAGGTAATTGTGCCGAAAAAAGGATTATCAATTATTAAGAATAATTTGGGTAAAATCGAAGAAGTTTCCGTATCTTATACACTGAAAAACATCTTCTTCGATCTTCAAGATACTCATTACTGCTTACGACTTATTGATGCAAAATACCCCGATTACAAAGCGGTTATTCCTAGTAATAATCCAAATGTATTATCTGTCAATAGAACTGATTTATTAAGTTGTTTACAAAGAGTTTCGGTATTCGCCAATAAGACTTCAAACCAAGTTAATTTAATCCTAAGCCAACGAGAACAAGACGGCTTAATTCGAATTGAGGCGATGGATTTAGATTGCCATAATGAAGCGAAGGAAGAGTTGGAATGTTCTTATGATGGTGACGATATGGAGATTAGTTTCAATGCTAAGTTTCTAATGGAAATGCTTTCTAATATGAAAACTGAAGAAGTAGTAATAAATATAAACACTCCAAATAGTGCAGCTACTTTTGAACTAGAAAAAGAGACTGAAGAAAGTAAATTATTAATGTTATTAATGCCAGTCATGAAGGCTGGGTAAAAAAATAAATTATGGGTAGAGAATTAAAACGAGTGCCTTTGGATTTTGATTGGGAAATTGGCAAATTATGGAAAGGTTATATTAATCCAAATCAATTACAAGAATGCAATAATTGCGATGGTCTTGGGTGGAGTCAGGACTACAATAGATTAAAAGAACTTTGGTATGGTGTAAGCCAAAACTATAAACCATCTGAGCTAGGTAAGGCCAAAGAATCAAATGAGTCAGATTTAATTGAATTGTACGGACAAAGAATGAATGCAATAAATGAGGTTTCAGTAATAATACAAGAAGAAATTTCAAAACCCAAATAGAACAATAAAAAAACAATATATATGAAATACGAAGAACAAAAAAGAAGATATAGCATTACCGAGTACGCAAGACTTCAAAATAAAGCCGCCAATACTATTTATAAATGGATTCAATTAGGAAAGCTAGAAACTGAGATAATAGGCACTAGGACTTATGTAGTTGATTGGGTAAGGGTTTATGAAGATGAAAAGGCAGCTTAAACACTAGCCATCAAATACCTTTCAAGCGATTGTAAAGAAAGATGTCCAGAGTAGGGCAGTATCTGCCTAAGTGTCAAACCTTCCTCTAATTTCAGGCTGCAAAAAGTTCTCCTAGCTGTATGGGACTTAATGAGCTGCCATTTTTCATATACTACATCTTCACCCTTTTCTTTTCGTTTGAACTCGGAATTTATTTCAGCCTTTTGGCAAACAATCTTCACGTACTTAAGAAACCTTTGATAATTAGCATTTTCAGATACAAGCCTAAATTCTATCCTTTGACTTTCTAATTTCAAAACTAAATCTCTAATCAAGTCAGATAATCCAAGTGTAACAGGTTGACCCGTCTTTTTTGATTCATAGATAAACTTTTCACCATAGAAATTAGCCTTTGAGAATTTCGACCAATCCGAAAACCTTGCACCGGTGTAAATGCCTAGTAAAAATTCATTTCTAATAAAGTCCAGTAATCCAACCAAATTGGCATTTCTTAGTAGTTCTATTTCTTGAAGTGTCAAACGAGGCTGCAATAGTTCATTTCGCCCAAACTTAACTTTAAACCGCCTAGGATCAATAGTGATAAGGTCATCATTAAAAGCCTCATTAAGAGCTACTTTTATTAATCGGTGCATAATCTTACAGGATGAAATAGAATATCCTTTATTTAGAATAAAGGAATTGAAATCTACAACATAGCTAGGTTTCATTGATTGCATTGGTATATCCCCAAAGATTTTGAGGTTATTGATTAGCATCTCGAAGGTGTGAAAATAATTAGCTGAGTAAGTAGGATTCTTTTTTCGCCTAGATTGAACAACTTTTACATATTGAATTAGTGTTTGTCCAGATGCCGACTTCCCAAGATAGCTATCAAGCTCAGCTTTAAAATTCACCCTTGTGTACTTGCCATTGTTTATTAAATCCCTACGAGCTTCAAGGCATTTTTCAGCCAATCGATTAAGAAACTTATTAAGCGAATGGTTCTTTTTTGATCGTTGCCTCTTTTTATCCCAATCACTTGGGTCTACTTCATCAAGATAATAACGAAATCTGCCGTCCGGAAGCGAAGTGTTTAGTCTAATGCGATTCTTTTCAATTAGGTAGTTGATTTTCATAGGGCATATGGTAGGGCAAATTATTGAGCAAATATGATAAATGGTGATCAAAAAGCCAAAGTAAAGCACTCATATCTATTCAATTCTAATCATATGTACTTAACATAATATTAAGTCGATCATCGGCTATGACTGCCACTATCATTAACTTTAACAGTATTTAGCCAAAAACAAAGGGCATATTATAGGGCAAAATAGATTCATATGATGTATATTTGTAATACAATCGACTGATTAACGATTGTATGTTTTAGGTTATTAATATCAAGTGTTCAGGATGAGAAGGGATTGGTCTTTATTGGTTAATCCCTTTTTAATTATTCAAAAACAGTAAATGG
>CALGJW010000069.1 GCA_937930025.1 uncultured Saprospiraceae bacterium
CACTACGAAACAGGAGTTCAAGCCTCCTTCGATTATTGGCAAACAGAAATGCCAGCCGATTATTTGATATTAGGAACAACGGCTTATGGCAACGAAGACCCAATCAAACAAATCATTACCCAAAAATGGTTACACAATATCATTAATGGATATGAAGGCTGGATTGAGTATCGTCGCACTGGTTTCCCTGAGTTAAAAACTGTGGCAGCAAGTCTCAACAACGATTTAATCCCTGTCAAAATGCCTTATCCGCCTGATGAACAAGCATTGAATGCCGTGAATTATGAAGCAGCGACGGCGACGAATGGGAATAGCGTGAATACTGCAGTTTGGTGGGATGAATAGTTTAGTTATTCAAGCAATCAACACAATCAACAAATAACAAGATGCTCGAAAATCCGAACATACTTCAATGGATATTGGTCGTCCTAAGTGGACTCCTCTTCTTTTTCATCACTCCTGTCTCCAAAACCGTCTCTGAATTTTTCTCAGCGACAGATGAAGAAGGTAAGCAACCAGGCGTTTTTATGCTAACGGCGAGTCTGGTTATTTCTTGGATTTTTGCCAAGTCAATTACCAATGCGGCGAACTTAGGTTTGCTTTTTGGCTTTGTTGGAGGTGTAGCTTATGCGGTTTATTATCTGTCTTTTATCGTGGCAGGTTTGGTGATTTATCAATTGCGAACAAAGGGAGGATTTACGAGTATTCATCATTTTTTGCAGACTAAATTTGGGCGTTCTGCAGTTATTATCTTCTCGATATTGATAGGATTTCGCCTCTTTAATGAAGTCTGGTCGAATACAATGGTTATCGGCAGTTATTTTGGGGCGGCGGGAAGTTCTTCTTATTACTGGTCGATTTTGGTATTTACGGGATTGACTTTAGCTTACACTTTGAAAGGTGGATTACGAAGTTCCTTGTTGACCGACGCTATTCAAATGGTTTTATTTGGTGTCTTATTGTTCATCATTATGGCTTTGATAATGCCGCGAGGCGAAGAAACTGTTGGCGATTATATTTCCTCAGGTTCTTGGACTATGGCGGGCGGATTGAACCTCTTATTTGCCGCATTTATTCAAATATTTAGCTATCCTTTTCATGATTCGGTGATGACGGATAGAGGATTTATTAGTAGTCCAAAGAAGACCTTAAAGAGTTTCTTATGGGCGGCATTGATTGGTTTTTTCTGTTTGGTCGTATTTAGTTTTGTTGGAATTTTTGCTCGTTTTCAAGGAATGGAAGGACAAGCGGCAGTGGAAGTTGGAAAGGTTTTAGGGGTAGCAGCAATGTTGGCGATGAATTTTATCATGGTTACTTCGGCGGCTTCGACTTTGGATTCTGCCTTTTCTTCTTTTTCTAAATTGGTGGTGATTGATTTAGGAAAAAAGAAATTACAAACTGTTTCACGTGGACGTTTAATGATGGTGCTTTTAACTATCTTGGGAACAGTACCAATATTCTTTAATCCCGAAATTCTCTCAGCTACTACGGTCAGCGGAACAATGGTCATGGGCTTAGCACCCGTTTTCCTTTTATGGAAATTGGATGCGCCTAAGCTGTCTTTTCATTTAGCGGTCGGTGCAGGAATTGTAATTGGTATATTAGTAGCTATTGGGAAATTTCCGCAAAGCTTAATTTTTACAGAAGGAAAATATAATGACTTGTTGGCCTCGAACATTTATGGGATTGTATTGGTTTTCATTTTGTTTTTGACACCTTATTTTTTTAGAAAAACTATTGACCATGACAACTAAAACAGCTGGTACTTTTACTGGCAAAATATTAGTTTTTGGTGGTGTTTACAGTAATTTTCAAGCATTACAAAAAATGCAAAAAATTGCTGATGAATTGCAAATTCCAGCTTCCAATATCATCTGTACTGGTGATGTCGTTGGCTACTGTGCGCAGCCCGAAGAAACGGTTCAAGCGGTCATGAATTGGGGAATTCATTCTATCGCAGGCAATGTTGAAATTCAACTTCGTGAGGGTGAAGAAGACTGTGGATGCGATTTTACAGAAGGAAGTCGTTGTGATGTATTTTCAAGAAGTTGGTATCCATATTCACAATCAAAATTGAGTGAGGATAGCATTAATTGGATGCATACACTCCCCGACTTTTTGTCTTTTGAGTATGCTGGACAGAAGTGCTATGTCGTACACGGTTCTTATTTTGAGACTTCAGGTTTTATTTTCAAATCAACCCCCTGGCAAATAAAAGCAGAAAATTTTACTGCTACCAAATCAGACATTATTTTAGGGGGGCACTGTGGGCTTCCTTTTGCAGATGTGCAAGACGGAAAAATGTGGCTCAATGCAGGAGTTATCGGAATGCCTGCAAATGATGCAACGACGCGTGTGTGGTATATGATTTTAGAAGAAAATGAACTGGGGACAATTAATTTTGAACACCATTCATTTGAATATGAGCATTCAATAGCTGCTGATTTAATGGAAGAAAATAATTTGCCATTGGAATATGCGCATACTTTGCGGACAGGTCTTTGGGATAATTGTGAAATACTACCAGAGGAAGAAACTGTGGCGCAAGGTATTAGATTAGACTTTAGAGATAAAAACAACTAAGTAACTGATGTTACGCAGGGATTTTGGCTTCATTTGTTATTTCTATTTTTACTTCTTCTTTTGGCACCCCAAAAGAAGCAAAAACTCGTCAAAAACGCACATTTTCGACTTTTCACCTTTCGCTGATAA
>CALGJW010000070.1 GCA_937930025.1 uncultured Saprospiraceae bacterium
CATTAGTTCCTGAACCCTGCACCTTCTCACATTACATTCGATCACCGTTCATTCGTCCCAAGTACCTAGAATCCAGTACCCAGCGCCTTCTCTCCATACATTCGATCACCGTTCATTCGTCCCCAGAATCCAGCACCCAGCGCCCATCGCCTAGCGCCAACACCTAACTCTCCCCCAATATCCTCAATACCACTTCTCGAGAAAGCTTCTCCCCAGCGGCCTTCAATTTCAATTCCGCAAAAGGCATTCGCAAATCACAGCCCGCCTTCCAGTTCGTACAACCATAAGCGGTCTTCCCTTTGGCAACTCTACCCTTCCCACACTTCGGACAAACCGGGGCCTCAGTTGCCTTCGTTTGCTTTACCCCTTGGCCTACCTTAGTCGCCAATTTTTTCTCTACAAAACTAATCGCAAAGTCTTTATCAAACTTTAGGCTTCCTTCCACTTTTGCCGTTCCTTGCTTAAATCCTTTTAGGTTTACAGTAGATCCAAGTTTAAATAATCGAAGTGCTTGTTTCTCTGGGACTTTTTTTCCCATAAATGAAAAAGGCATTCGAAAATTACACCCTTCCTTAAAAGCACTACAACCAAAGGCTGTTTTCCCTTTTAGGATATTTCCTTCTCGACATTTAGGACAGAGTTGTTTTTTCAGAATATCAGCTGCAGGCAATTTCGGTTTTTTTCCTTTGGCCTTTGCACCTCCTTTGGATTGAGCTGGTTTAGCAATTTTTTTACCAGAGTTATCCATTTGAACTTCATTCACCAGGCTGGCCACCATGGTTTTCATTTCTTTGATGAAATTACCGGCGCTATAGGTTTTAGATTCTATTTCGCGAAGTTTCTGTTCCCACTTTCCAGTTAGCTCCGCGGACTTCAACAATTCATTGCTTATCACATCTATTAAATCTACACCAGTTACAGTTGCATGAATTTGTTTTCTAACTCGCTTTATATATTCTCTTTTGAACAAAGTCTCAATGATATTAGCTCGAGTTGAAGGTCTGCCGATTCCATTTGCCTTCATTAACTCTCGGAGTTCTTCATCGTCCACTTTTTTCCCGGCGGTTTCCATGGCTCTCAGTAATGTTGCCTCTGTATAATATTTTGGAGCTTGTGTTTTCTTTTCGATCAACTTCGGTACATGTGGTCCTGATTCTCCTTTTACAAAATTCGGCAGCAATTTTTCCTCGTCTTTTTTATTGCCGTCTTCGGATTTTGATTTCGTTTTTGGAAAAAGAACGCGCCATCCTTCCTCAAGAATTTCTTTCCCAGTGGCTTTGAAACGAATAGTTTCCACTTCACCTATGACAGTATTATTTGAGACAATACAATCTGGATAAAAAACGGCTATAAATCTCCGGGCAATAATATCATACACTTTTTGCTCCTCTACCGGCAATTGTTTTTCAACTCCTGTCGGAATGATCGCGTGGTGATCCGTCACTTTTTTATCGTTAAAAACTTTGGACGATTTCCTAAGGGTACTTTGCAAAAGAGTAGCAGTAAATTTACTGTAGTTAGTAAGTTGTTTTAAAATCCCTGGAACTTTTGGATAAACATCATTCGGTAAGTAAGTAGTATCCACTCTAGGATAGGTCACCACTTTTTTCTCGTAGAGAGACTGAATAATTTGTAAAGTTTGATTCGCGGAGAAACCAAACTTCTTGTTACAGTAAACCTGCAAACTAGTCAGGTCAAAAAGACTGGGCGGATATTCTTTTCCTTTTTTCTTTTCAAAAGATACAATGGTAAAGGGCTTTCCTTTTATTTTCTCTAATAACTCTTCTCCTTCTGCAGGTGCTTCAAACCTTCCTTCTTCATCATGAAAATCCACCTTTCGATATTCCGTATGCAATTCCCAAAAAGGCTTGGGTTTGAAATTTTCAATTTCTTTTTGCCTCGCGACAATCATGGATAAGGTTGGCGTCTGTACTCGACCGATAGAAAGCAACTGTTTGAATCCCCCGTATTTTAAAGTATACAATCTAGTGGCATTCATTCCAAGCAACCAATCTCCAATAGCCCTTGAAAATCCAGCATAGTACAATGCATCAAAATCACTGGCATCTTTTAAGTTTTGAAAACCAGCTTGGATGGCCTGGGAAGTTAATGAAGAGATCCAAAGTCGCTGTACTTTTCCAGTGTAGTTCGCTTGATTTAAAACCCATCGCTGAATCAATTCCCCTTCTTGCCCGGCATCCCCACAATTGATTACCAACTTCGCTTCTTTCAACAATTTTTTAATTACCCCAAACTGTTTCTTAACACCCGAATTCGAAATTAACTTCGTTTCGAACTTATCCGGTAACATGGGTAAGGCATACAAGTCCCATTTTTTCCAAAGAGGATTATAATCATCTGGAGTCTTAAGGGTGCAGAAATGCCCAAAGGTCCAAGTCACTGCATAGCCGTTTCCTTCCAGAAAACCATCTTTTCTGTTATTCGCCCCCAAAATTTGAGCTATTTCCCTTGCCACGGAAGGTTTTTCTGCAATGCAGACAGTCATAAATCGTTGAATTTAGTCTTTTGCAAATTTAGTAGAATAAAGGAGTAGGAAGGGAAAGAAACCTATTAGAATGGCAACCTTTATTCAAGAAAACGTATCTAAATAGAGAGATAAACTCAGATGTTGAGCAAATTGTGCTTTTTTTAAACATATGCTTTATCTTTATTTTACAATTCTAACTGCTGCAAATAACTCAAAATGAAGAAGTGCCTCCAACTCGCTTTTCTACTATTTTTCACTTTTTTTCTACTAAGCTTTCAGGCAACTGCCACGACAATCAATCCATTTCCAAATTTAGGTGAAATGGGTAAACATGCTGAAGCTATTGTTCATGTTAAAGTGCTAAGAAATTATACGGAAGACATCAATAATGCTACCCGCTTTAGAACTGAAGTCGAAGTTACTGAATCTGTCAAAGGATTATTCACTAAAGGAGATCGTTTTTTGATGCAAAATCACCATCGCATTATTGGCGAAATGGAAAGTATAGTATGGGGAGATTTGGAAATAGTTGAAGGGGAAGAATATTTACTATTTCTTGCGGGACAAAAGCTAGACTACTGGCAACCAATGATGCTTTCTTACGGAGCATTTATCTTAAGAGAAAAAGTTGGACAAGAATTTTTTGTGCCTATGGACTTAGGTAAAGAAACACATTTTTATAAAGGTGCTGGCGCTATCACTCCCGAGGAGTTAGGAGTTTATAAGGCTGAAGCATTAAAAAGACTATTAAAACAAGTTTCAAGCGGCGTTGCAACTTGGGACAAAAGAATTGTCCTGTCTAGCTATGATGCAACATCCTTTGATGGGCGTGGAGTACCTCCTGGCCATTGTTCTTTTTTGTTTTCAAGTCCCATAGCGCGTTGGCCTGATTTCGAAACATTAGACTTACCAGTTAGTCATCATGTGGCAGGTGATCCAGGTTGTGCAACGACCGCTGCTGAAGTTGCTGCGGGTATCGGCGATTTGAATGCAAACTATGCCGGTATCAGTTTGTCTAATGGTGGTACCCATACTTTTGTTCCAACATGTGTTGGGGAAGATGCAACGGATGCTGAATTTATTGCTTGGGTAAATGCAAATTTGGGCGGTTCTCGTAATTTAGTAATTCAATTCGACGATCCCTGTGATGAAATTCCAGATCTATCTGGCTGTAACGGTACACTTGCATTCGGCGGTCTCTGGGCTTCTTCAAGTACTTACACTTCAGGTGGGATGACTTGGGCCAATGTAGGCCATGGATACGTTGTTGTAAATAACGGTAGTGGAGCTTGTCAATGTACTGGAGGTACGGACTACCAGATTATGCTAGAACATGAAATGTCTCATTCATTAAATATCGGACATATTTCTGGTTCTGGAACGGCGAACATGAATCCATCTTGCTGTAATACTATCTCTGCATTGGATATAGAGTGTCTTGATTTTCTCTATGCTCCTGCTCCTTTGGCCATAGAGCTATCAACTTTTCGTGGCAATCAACAAGGCAATCAAATAGAATTGAGTTGGACTACCAGCATGGAGGTAAACAACCAATTTTTCACAATAGAAAAAAGAAACGATGATAGCTCCTTTGAGAATATCTTGACCATAGAAAGTCGTGGGGATTCAGATGTAGCTACGAATTACAGCTCGATAGACATCAAACCGAAAGAAGGTCGCAACTACTATCGGCTATCTCATACTGATCTTAGCGGCAAGCAAACTTATATGAAGACCATTGAGGTAGATTTTTATGGTCAAAACTCCGTGTCTATTTCTCCGAATCCCGTTCAAGATAATTGGGTGAATATCAAATGGAAAAGTTCAAAAAATGGCAATTTAACAGTTGACATCTATGATGTTCAAGGGAACTTAGTTCATTCGCATTCCGCCAATGTCACTAAAGGCAGCCAACAATTCCCGCTTTTGCTTGAAAACCTTGAACCTGGATTGTATTATGTACGCAGTATGATCAATGCTGTGTATGAAGTAGAAAAATTAATAGTTCTGTAGCTAAGTATTTGATATAGAGGCAGGTCCCTACTCTATTAAATAAAAAGAAAAACTTCTTGCAAATAAGAATGCCTAAACGTACCTTTGGCTCGCTTTAGAATAAAAGCTTAGTTAAAAGGCGTTTTCGGAACATTTGTCCTTTATCGCGTTAACTAGATTGTTTTTATCCTATTGTTAAGGTGGAGTGGGTGAGTGGCTGAAACCACCAGTTTGCTAAACTGACGTACGGGCAACCGTACCGCGGGTTCGAATCCCGCCTCCACCGCAATACTATTAACCGGGGCTCGAAAGAGTCATCAAGTTCGGGGCGTAGCGCAGCCCGGTTAGCGCA
>CALGJW010000071.1 GCA_937930025.1 uncultured Saprospiraceae bacterium
TGGGTTTACAAATGAAATCCGTTGGTGAGGTGATGGCTATTGGAAGGAACTTTCTCGAAGCGCTTCAAAAGGCTTGTCAATCTCAAGAAAATAATCGGAATGGATTAGGGGCAGATAAAAAAGAATGGATCAGAACTTCTGACATTTTGGATCGTTTGGAAATGGTTAGCGATGATCGAATTTACAGATTGAAGGATGCCTTAAGATTAGGAGTTCCTGAAGCAACGGTTCAAAAATTAACCAAAATAGATCCTTGGTATATCAGCCAGATCAAACGTTTGGTTAAGATGGAAGAGAAAATTCTTCGCTTTAATGTAGCAGAAGATTTAACAGAAGAATTTCTACGGGAATTGAAGGAAGTGGGCTATTCTGATGCACAAATCGCCTGGTTGATGAGAATCAATGAAGAAGAGGTCACTCGGTATAGAAAAAAATTAGGCATCATCCGAACCTATAAGATTGTGGATACTTGTGCGGCGGAATTCGAAGCACAAACGCCTTACTATTATTCTACATTCGACAATGAAAACGAATCCATCCCTAGTGATAAGAAAAAAATTATAGTCTTAGGATCTGGACCGAACCGAATTGGACAAGGAATTGAATTCGATTATTGTTGTGTGCATGGAATAATGGCAATCAAAGAAGCAGGTTATGAAGCGATCATGATTAATTGTAATCCTGAAACTGTTTCTACAGATTTTGACATCGCAGATAAATTATATTTCGAACCAATTTTCTGGGAGCATATAGAAGAGATATTAGACTTAGAAAAACCTGAGGGCGTCATTGTCCAGTTAGGGGGCCAAACGGCTTTAAAACTAGCAAAGAATTTCAAAGAAAAAGGCATCAAAATTTTCGGTACAAGTTTCGACGATATGGATGCGGCAGAGGATCGAGAATTTTTCTCTGACATGTTAAAAGCACAGAATATTCCCTATCCAAAATATGGAGCTGCAGTTGATACTGATGAAGCATTGAAGATTGCGAATAAAGTAACCTATCCAGTTTTAGTTCGCCCAAGTTATGTACTTGGAGGACAACGAATGAGAATTGTAATTAACGACAATGAATTGGAGCGACATGTCTTGAGTATTTTCAAACATATGCCAGGTAATAAAGTATTAATTGATCAATTCTTAGAACGAGCCAAGGAGGCGGAGATCGATGCAATTTGCGATGGCGATGAAGTGCATATCATGGGGATCATGGAGCACGTGGAGCCTGCGGGTGTCCATTCCGGCGATAGTTCAGCCTTGCTTCCAACCTTTAGCTTGTCTGATCAGGTATTGGAAAAAATGAAGGAATACACCCAAAAACTAGCGTTTGCGCTAAACATAAAAGGGCTGATCAATATTCAATTTGCAATAAAAGATGAGCAAGTTTTTGTGATTGAAGCGAATCCAAGAGCTTCAAGAACCACTCCTTTTATTGCCAAAGCTTACAAAGTACCTTATTTAAATATTGCTACCCAAGTAATGATTGGAGCTAAGAAGTTGAAAGATTTCACCATTGAGAAAAAATTGGAAGGCTACGCGATTAAAGTTCCGGTATTCAGCTTTGATAAGTTTCCGAACGTTGATAAAAACTTAGGACCTGAAATGAAATCCACTGGTGAAGCGATACAATTCATTGATAATTTAGAAGATCCATTTTTCAGAGAGTTAGATCGTAACAGAAGTATGTATCTTACACGCTAAAGTATCATTATGAAAACGAAAAGCGAGATCGTAAAAAATTGGTTGCCCCGATATACTGGAACAGCATTAGAAGATTTTGGAGACCATATTCTTCTTACCAATTTCGGTGGCTATTTGGAGCTTTTCGCTAAATGGAACAACGTAGAAATTAAGGGCAAAAATCGCGCAATGCCTTCCGCGACAGCAGGGAGAATCACTATGATCAACTTTGGAATGGGCTCTCCTAACGCAGGTACCATTATCGATTTATTGACTGCCATACAACCAGCTGCCTGTCTATTCTTAGGGAAATGTGGTGGTTTAAAAACAAAGACTAACAAGGTTGGAGATTTAATTTTACCTATAGCGGCCATTCGCGGAGAAGGAACATCCAATGATTACCTTCCAGCAGAAGTACCTGCTCTTCCTGCTTTCGCCTTACAAAAAGCGATCTCTACTTCGATTCGAAAAAACGAACTAGATTATTGGACAGGAACTGTATATACAACTAATAAGAGAGTTTGGGAGCATAGAGAAGATTTCAAAGAATATCTAACCAGTCTTCGTCCAATAGCCATTGACATGGAAACTGCAACCATATTCGTAGCTGCATTTAAAAATCATATTCCAGCTGGAGCCTTACTCTTAGTTTCCGATATCCCAATGATCCCAGAGGGGGTAAAAACGGAAGCTAGCGACAAGTCTGTTACGGAAAAATTTGTTGAGCAGCACATCAAGATCGGAATTGAATCCTTGACAAGATTAATTGAAAATGATGTGACGGTTAAACACCTGCGGTTCTAACATTTTTCACGTTAAACATTCACCACAATTTTCCCCATTGATTTCCCAGTTTGAAAAAACTGAATGGCTTCTGTAATTTTTTCGAATTCAAATTCATGTCCTACTACGGGTTTGCCAATGTTCACCTCTTTTAATTCTTTTAAAAGCTGATGCATTAAGGGCACCTTATTGTAGAGATAGATTAAATTGAAGCCAAGAATCCCTCGGTTGGTATGTATCATTTCCTGCGGATCAATTTTAGGTCTGGTAAAATGTTGATAAAACAACTTTGGGTAGTTTGGCTTATTCCCTGGGCTGGCATATCTGGCAGAACCGTAAACAACCATTCTGCCTTCTGGTGCCAACCGAGCATATCCTTGCTCAAATATTTTTCCTCCGATACATTCCATGACGAGGTTTAACGATTCCCCGCCCAACGCTTTATCCAAATTGGTTTCGAAATGTTGATCGCGGACAACTACTTTTTCGTATCCCTCTTGTAAGCAAAAATCTACTTTACTTGGAGAGCCAATAGTTCCAAATGTTTTAGCACCTGCTGCTCTCGCAATTCTTCCGGCAAAAATGCCTACTCCACCTGCTGCAGAATGAATCAAAACATTATCGCCTGACTTTAAATTTCCCAAGTTATGTAAGCCGTAGTATGCAGTTAGCACTTGAACTAGGTAGCTCGCCCCTTCGGCAAAACTCCAATCTTTAGGTAATGGGATGACATATTCTTGTCCGATGGTTATTTTATCGGAGTATCCACCAAAGCGAGTTATTCCCATGACGCGGTCCCCCACTTGATGGCCCACCACGTTTTTCCCAACCTTTAATACTATTCCTGAATATTCTAAGCCAGGTGTAAAAACCCCTTTTGGCGTAGCGGAATACAATCCCCAAATGGCAAAAACATCTGCGAAGTTTAATCCAATTGCTTTTACATCAATGAGCACCTCGTTCGCCTCAGGTTGCTTAGCCTCCGATTCTATTAGCGCTAAATTTTTAAGATTTCCTGCTTTAAGTTGATAAGCCCTTTTGATCATCTTGTAATTATTTGGGCCGAAGATAGAGGATGATTAGCTTTTTTCTACAGCTTCTATCTGAAAGGTTAAGGAATGTATTCCTTCTAATGGATTTTCACGAGAATCCTGAGTTAGTACAATTTGGTATTTACCTGACTCTGTAAACGTCGTATTCATTTGCAAAGCAATCGTAGCCTCACAGGACTTACCAGAACATTGTCCCATCCATTTCCCTTGTTTGTCCGCGAGATTTAATGAAAGCGATTGTTCTTCTTTTTTTCCAGAAGGGAAAATAGTTTGAATCTTTACGTAAGTATTTTGATAAGCGAACTCATTGCTATGCTTTAAGGTCAACAACAAGTTATATTTCCCCGCTAAGTTTGGCGCCTCGAATTCAAAGTTAACTTGATCATTGTATTTCCAAGCGGCATTTTCAATAGGCACAACTTTTTCAAATACTATTATTGGCCCACAACTAATAATGGATAGTAGTAAAAAGAATAGTAGACATTTGAGTGGATTTATCATTTAGCGAAAGTAGTCTTTCATTTTCTCGAAAAATCCTTTATCTGATTTCCCTGGTTGCGGCTGGAAATTATCTGCATCCATTAGTCCTTCAAGGATTTTTGTTTCTTTAGCAGACAATTTCTTTGGAGTCCAAATGTTCGTATGAATTAATTGATCTCCACTTCCGTAGCTTTGAACTTGTGGTAATCCTTTTCCTTTCAATCTGAATATTTTACCAGACTGAGTTCCGGCAGGAATTTTTATTTTCACTTTGCCTCCAATTGTCGGAACTTCCACGGAAGTACCTAAGGCAGCTTCCGGAAAACTTAAATACAATTCAAAAATTATATTGATTCCATCCCGTTGAAGTTCTGGGTGTGGTTCTTCCAAAATGCTTACTAGTAAATCACCAGCGGGTCCGCCTCCAGATCCGGCATTTCCTTTTCCAGGAAGTGAAAGTTGCATTCCTTCTGAAACGCCAGCAGGAATTTCAATTTCCAAAGTCTGTTCGCCCATTCTTTTTCCTTCCCCTTTACAAGTACCGCACTTCGCAGTAATCATTTGCCCAGTACCGCTGCAAGATGGGCAAGCTGTGGTAGTTTGCATTTGACCGAGAAAAGTAGATCTCACTTGGCGTACATACCCAGAACCTCGACAAGTGGAACAAGTAGAAACGGCATTTTTATCCTTAGCTCCTGAACCGGAGCAGGTATCACATTTAAGTTGTTTTTTAACTTTAATTTTTTTGGTAACCCCATTCGCAATCTCTTCCATGTTTAACTTAACACGGATTCGTAAATTGGATCCTTTTTGACCTCCGCCTCTTCTACTTTGAGATCGACCTCCGCCAAAAAATGATTCGAATGGAGAACCACCATCACCAAAAATATCTCCAAACTGCGAGAAGATATCTTCCATATTCATTCCACCTTGACCGAATCCTCCACCGCCTGCATTTCCACTCACTCCAGCATGACCAAATCGATCGTATCGCGGACGTTTTTCTTCATCACTTAACACCTCATAGGCTTCAGCAGCTTCCTTAAACTTATCTTCTGCAGACTTATCATCTGGATTTCTATCGGGATGATATTTCATCGCGATCTTACGATATGCTTTCTTGATTTCAGCTTTTTCAGCAGATTTAGAAACACCTAAAACCTCGTAATAATCTCTTTTTGCCATTTTGATTTGCTTGAATAAACCTGTTAACTTTTTGGGCTATAGTCCCACTAGGATTTTTGGTTATGGTGTTACTTTCCAACTACTACTTTAGCGTAGCGGATGATTTTATCGTTTAAGAGATATCCCTTTTCAATAGTATCAATCACCTTTCCTTTTAGCTCGGGTGTTGGCGCAGGAATATCTGTAATTGCTTCATGTAACTCAGGGTCGAAATCTACTTCATTTGACTCCATTGCATTCAATCCTCTTTGATTGAGGATAGCGTATAGTTTTTGATAAACCAAAGTTACTCCTTCGCTAAATTGCTCTGTACTATTTTCATCGTCTGCGACTTTCTTGGCTCTGTCAAAATCATCCAAAACAGGAAGCAATGCTGACATTGTGTCCTGTGCAGCGGAATTCATGGTATCCAATTTTTCCCGAATTGTCCGTTTTTTGAAGTTTTCAAATTCGGCCAATAATCTTAAGTGCTTATCCTTTTGCTCTGCCAATTGAATTTTCATCTCCTCGATCTCCTCCGTCAATTGGGCAGTTTTGCCGCCTGATTTCTTCTTAGACTTCTTCTCAACAGGCTCATTTTCAGGATTTTGCTCAATATTTTCTTGCCCTAATTCCTCCTGTTCTTCCATGGCTGGTTGCTTATCCTTATTAGTCATTAAATCTTTAATTTTTTTAAGCATATGTTGTTTTTCCTATAGCAATGGCATCAATTAGCTTGCCATGCCACAAAGATGGTCATTTTGACAGCTTATCTTCTAATAGGGAATTCAATTCTTCAAAGGTTGGATTAGTCGCGATTATATATCCCTGTTTATCAATTAGATACTTGGTGGGGATCTCTCGGACTCCATACAAGGCCGCCACTGGATCTTTCATTCTCATAAGATTAGAACCATGAGTGGGCCAATGAAGATTATCCTTAAGTATGGCATTTCGCCATCGTGCTTCTGACTTTTCCAAGGCGACATTTATAACTTCCAGACCGGAGTTATGATATTTATCATAGATTCTTACCAATCTGGGGTTTTCCACTCTGCAAGGGCCACACCAACTTGCCCAAAAATCCAACAAGACCATTTTACCTTTATAATCCGATAGTCTAATACTGTCTCCATCCAAAGCAGGAATAGAAAAATTCGGTGCAACTATTCCAGGATTATATTTGGGTTTTTTCCACAAATACATTCCTATTTGATAAAGCCCAAAAATAATAACTATGGTAATTAACGATTTTTTCATTTACAAAATGATTTAAAATATAAGTCGAAAAATAGGGCTATTGTTTTGATAGTTAACTACGTACTTTTGTACAAATGATAAAAACATGAAAAGAATTGTTCCAGGTGAGGTCTCTACTGGAGAATTGCACCAATATTTGTTAGGGTCGGTTTCCCCGAGGCCCATCGCTTTTGCCAGTACAATAAACAAGGATGGGGTAAATAATATTGCTCCGTATAGTTTTTTCAATTGCTTCAGTTCCAATCCTCCTATCCTAGTTTTCAGTTCTAATCGTCGAGTTTCTGATAATACCACAAAGGACACACTAGCTAACATCGAAGCTAATGGAGAAGTGGTGATTAATGCCGTGAACTATAATATTGTTCGACAGATGGCAGTGGCCAGTGTTGGGTTTCCAGATGATGTGAGTGAATTTGAAAAATCTGGATTGACGCCAATTCCTGCAGAGAAGATAAGCCCGATGAGAATCGCTGAGAGTCCGGCACAATTGGAATGCAAGGTCCAGCAAATTATTCCATTAGGAGATAAAGGAGGGGCCGGACATTTAATTATCTGCGAAGTGGTTATGATGCACATTTCTGAGGATGTCTTGGATCCGGATGGAAAAATTAATCCGCATAAAATGGATTTAATGGGACGCATGGGAAGAGCATTTTATGTTCGCGCAAGTGGTGCGAACGTGATGCCTATTTTCCAAAATGTAAATGAAATGGTGATTGGTTTTGATCAACTTCCAACACATGTTCGCCAGAGTAACATTCTCACAGGAAATAATTTAGGTCAGTTGGCAGGATTAAAAGCTTGGCCGAACAAGGAAAGTGCGACAGCATTTTTTGATAAGGATGAAAATTTGGAAGCAAAGCTAAAGCAATGCGAATCGGCTGAGGCTAAATTTCAAATGGCTAAAGATCTTTTGGAGAATGGAGACCAAAGAGAAGCAGCAGCGGCTGTTATTGCGATGATTTAATTTTAATCTTTTATTACTCGTTTTCTTTTGCGACGAATGATCACATTTCTGATCCAGTTTGGAATTATCAGCACTCCGACAAAAAGATATAGGTAATAGGTAAATAAGCGCCAGATAGTGGCTACAATGAGGGCTATTCCTTCTATGCTGACATAGTCATTCACAAAACCCCAGAAAACTAATTCCGCAAAGCCAGCCGCTCCAGGCGTAGGGCTAAATGCGATAATAACAAACATCGTTTCCAAACGACCATACAATCCAAATTGTGTCCAAAAATCAGTACTGATTGCTGGCACAAAGGCAATCACCAAACAGTTCAATAGTAAGAACCTACAAGACCAAGCTCCAGCCGTCGAGAGAAAAGCCTTGATATGAAAAGAAAAAGGTTGTCTTTTTGTTTCTTTGGAAGCCACTATAAAATCTTCCGCCAATTTTTCTGATCGCTTCCGATATTTACCAAACCACTTTCCGCTGGTGATCCATTTTAAGAACTTTCTCATCAAGGTAGGATTGATAAACAAACCATAGAAGAAGAAAGCGCCATAAGTGAGCATCAAAAGGTAAGTTCCTAAGAAGGTATACCCCCACCCATCTAAATCTGTGAGGTTCGCTAATTCTGGCCGAATAATTTGTGGCCCAATTAGAAAGTATAAAATCGGTAGCGTAGAAACAAAAAATAAAGTATCCAGAATGGCGGAGTATAAAACGATGGTGGTTGTCTTTGCCGTGGATAATTTTTCCTGAGCTAATACCACCAAGGCCACCGCAGAACCTCCAACACTGGTAGGTGAAACAGCTGAACTAAATTCCCAAATGAAAATCAGCTCAATACATTTGCTCCAGCTAAATTGTTTTTGAGAAAGCACTCTTAATCGAGTGGCATAAAATAGATGACGTGCTATAAGTAATAAGAAACTCAAACTTACCCAAAGTAGCACATGGTAATTCCAATCTATATTTAAGAGATCATCCTTATTTTCAGAAAAATTTCTCCAAAAAAGAAAACCGACTACTCCTAATCCTAGTATAGTAGGAATCAGAATACGCGATAGCCTGATGGACTTTAGGAGTTCATCAGTTGCTTCTTCATTTGGTGAATTTTCTTGTGAATTATCCAATACTGCAATAACTTAGAGCGCAAGATACATATTTGCAATTGGGAATAATTACCTTGTTGAAGTGAATCCAGAAGAAGATAAATTTGAGGCAATCAGGAGGTGGCGTATGGTCCTTGGCCAAGCGGCTGATCCCGACGAAGAAGAAACTTTGACTGAAGAAGATCAAGGAAAAGATGACGTATTAGAGGCGCTTTATGATTCACAGAAAGAAGGATCGCTTGGGAATTCCTCCCCCAATGTAAACCGCTGGCTCGGGGATATTCGCAAATATTTTCCAAGCCAGGTGGTGCAAGTCATGCAAAAAGATGCGCTGGATCGATTAGGCTTGCATCAGATGTTGGTAGAACCTGAGTTGCTCAAAACCTTAGAAGTAAATATTCATTTGGTTGCCACCTTGTTGTCCTTGCAGGATATCATTCCGGATAAAACTAGGGAAACTGCACGCAAGGTGGTTCGGGAACTGACAGATCAGCTGATAAAGAAATTAAAAGAACCTATTCGACAATCTGTGCGCGGAGCATTGGATCGATCCATCCGAAATAATCGCCCTCGACTCCATGAAATTAATTGGAATAAAACCATTCTTAAGAATCTCAAGCACTATCAAGCTGATAAGAAAACAATCATTCCAGAGCGATTAGTAGGATATGGATCTAAAAGGAATGGCCTCAAGCACATTATTCTATTAGTTGATCAATCTGGGTCGATGGCTAGCTCGGTCGTTTATGCAAGCATCATCGCATCCATTCTTGCGAGTATTCCGACCTTGACTACACGGTTTATTCTTTTTGATACTGCGGTGGCGGATTTATCAGATCGAATAGAAGATCCGGTTGATTTATTGTTTGGGAGTCAGTTGGGAGGTGGTACAGATATTAATCAAGCTTTGGCTTATTCGGAGAAGTATTTAGAAAAGCCAAGCGATACCATTTTGTTTTTGGTCTCTGATATGTATGAAGGTGGGGATGAAGACGAACTTATTGAACGCATCAAAAAATTCGTCCGCAATAAAGTTCATGTGATTCCATTGCTTGCGCTAAATGATGAAGGCGCTCCGGATTACGATAAAGAGATGGTCGCTCGGATTAACAAACTTGGTGTTACTTGCTTTGCTTGTACGCCAGATCTATTTCCGGAGCTCATTGCAAGTGCGATCAACAAAGATGCGTTAGGTGCTTGGCTTAGTAAGGTGGGTATAGCCAAAAAATAGGAGATTTCGATCTATGAAGTTCATTATTACAAAGAAGAACCGTCCTACCGTTGATGGAATCGCAGGCCTTCAGCCTGCCGAGCTGTCAAGATGGGCCTGCCAATTAACTTGTTCCATGACTTGGGGCGTTGCCCCAAGCTCAGGAATCATAGGCCTTCAGCCTAAACCAATCAAAGAATTAAACTTATTAATAGCAAACATCTTTGGATGGCTTCTATATCTCACCTAGATCCAGTTAATAATTACCACACTGCCATTTCGTCATTACTTTTTCAAATATTATGTCATTTTGTCACTAACTTTAGAGCAATTCCTCCCTTTTTGTCAGAAAAATTGGAATGGAATAGCGATTGATGTAGAGTGGGTAATTGAGATTAATTAATTTTTAAAAAATTGAAAAATGAATAGAATAAAATTCAATCGACACCCAAACCACCTAACTAATTTTGCAAACCTTTTTGATGAGGTATTGGCGCCAGCTTTTAATGAAGGCATTAAAAGATTTAATCGTCCGGCGACGAATATTAAAGAAGCAGAAGGAAACTTCTCTATTGAAATTGCAGCACCAGGATTAAACAAAGCTGATTTCGACATTAAAGTTGAAAAAGATCAATTGATTGTGAGCGCTTCCGATAAAAAGGAATCAAATGAAAATGCAGATAAGTTCACAAGAAAGGAATTCAACTTTTCGAACTTCAAAAGAAGTTTTCATTTACCGGAAATATTGGACGGAGAAAACATTGAGGCTAAGTATGAAGCAGGAATTCTAACACTAGTGATTCCTAAAAAAGAAGAGGCCATTGCCAAGACGAAAGTCATTACCGTAAACTAAGCAGGTTAAAAGAATTCATGAGATAGGGTTTTAGGTTTTCATAGATAGGTCGTTCCGAATTTTTCGGGACGGCCTTTTTATTTGATCTTCAACTTCTGACCAGGATTCAGACGATCATTTATCTTTATGTTATTAAGTAATAACAGTTCTTTCAATTCTAGATTTGAAAATTGACGAGCTACATCCGAAAGGCTTTCTCCCCGCTTCATGATGTAATATTTATCTTTTCCCTTTTTAATAACTCTTGGATTCTTTTTGTCCGTGGTTCCAACTATGATGGAATGCTGTTCTTTTATTTCCAAATTTACTAAACGAGCAGGCTGATAAATTTTTCCTAAATCTATATTACTTAATACTGGACTTTCATTCCAGTTTCTTGGTTCTCTAATTTGCTTTTTGGTAAACAAAACTAATCTTCGTCCTTTATATAATCCTAAAGAAGTCAATCGATTCCATTTGACAATATCTTCCATTGAACAACCAAAAGATGCAGCTATGCTTCTCATGTTATCTCCGGGTTCTACTTGATAATCCATTCTTTGGTAATCCGATTTATTGTTCCAAAATTCCAAATAAAAATTTCGTTGAGGCATGGCAGTGTATGCATGACGCACCAATTCTGCCTCAAGACTAGGTAATTCCAAATTGTGTCCTTTTGAACTTGCAGGAATACTTCCCTTCAAGTATTGAGGATTCAACATTTTTATCCATTCCATCGGCAAGCCTGTAGTTTCGGCCACCTTTGAAAAAGAAATCCCTTCCGTAATATTTACAGAAGTCGTGTTTAGCAACTTAGCTTCAACCTGCTTCGGATTCAAATCATGCAAATGAAAATAATTGGCTACATAACTGGCACCAATATAAGCCGCGACATAATTCCTAGTCTCCAGCGGAATGAACTTATTTAATTTCCAATAATCATTTGTTCCAGCACGACGCACTGCTCGCGCTACTCTACCTGGTCCTCCATTATAGGCTGCTAATGCTAATTCCCAAGAGCCAAACTTATCATATAATCTACCCAAGTATTTTACTGCAGACCTCGTAGCTTTTTCTGGATTCTTTCTATC
>CALGJW010000072.1 GCA_937930025.1 uncultured Saprospiraceae bacterium
CTGGCTCCTAGCCAAAGTACATCAACACCATATTTGAGCGCTTCAAAGACATCTTCCCTGTTAGCCACTTCTGTGGTTACTCTCAATCCAGTTTCTTCTTTGACTTTTTTAAGCCATTTTAGTCCTTGTGTGCCAACGCCCTCAAAGGAATTTGGACGAGTCCTTGGTTTCCATATTCCTGCTCGGAATAAATCAATCTCTTGATTTTCTTTTAATTGATGAGCGGTCGCAAGCACTTGCTCTTCTGTCTCTGCACTACAAGGCCCAGCGACAATAATCGGTCGATTGTTTGGCTTGTCGAAGATTGGTTCAAATTTCATATCTGTCATCCTAGTATTCTTTTAATCTCATTTGATTGATGAATTAATTTTTCGATTCCCTCAAAATCACTTTTGATTAAAAGCGTTCGAAACTTTGCTAAGCTATTGATGTGTTCGTCTAATACATCGAGCACATTATTTCTATTTTGTTCAAAAATTGGAGTCCACATTTTTGCAGATGATTTGGCAAGTCTTACGGTAGAAGAAAATCCACCACTGGCTAAATCAAAAATTCGCTTCTCATCTTTTTCTTTTTCCAATACTGTCAATGCCAAAGAAAAAGAACTTATGTGGGAGATGTGAGAAACATAGGCTGCATGTAAGTCATGCTCTTGCGCTGTATATTCAACTGGAATCATGGACAAACAATCCAAGAATGTGCGAGTAATTTCCAAAGCAGCACCGCCACTTTTTTCAACATCAACCAAGACACAAGTTTTGTTATTGAATAACCTTGGAAGTGCAGCTTCTGGGCCACTATGTTCAGTTCCAGCCATAGGATGTAGCGAAACCAATTGCTTTCGATTCCTATGATTGTCAATCGATGACAAAACAGTCACTTTTGAAGAGCCCATTTCTAAGACCACTTGATCAGTTACTAGATCTAACACCTTTGGTAATAAATGTACTAATACATCCACCGGTGTAGTAACAACAATGATTTGGGATTTTGCTACCGCCTCCGGTAACGACAATGCCTCATCAATAATTTTTCTTCGGATGGCTTTATCTAAATTATCCCCACTTTTATCTACTCCAATTATGTGATTGGCGAATCCTAATTCCTTCGCATCAATTGCAATGGAACCTCCAATTAAACCGACACCTACTATTGCAATATTCATCAATTGATTTTTTTAATTAATGCTAAGGCTTCATTTAATACTTCTTCCGGACTACAAAGAGAAATTCTTAAATATTGATTGCCCTGAGATCCGAAAATTCCTCCAGGGGTTATGAATACGCCAGTTTCGTTTAGTATCTTATCAGATAAATCAAAGGTTGATTTTCCTGGTGCCTTTCCCCAAACAAACATGCCCACTTGATTTAAATTAACTTCGCAATGAAGAACTTCTAAAATTTCAAAAGCGATCTGCTGTCTTTTTTCGTAAATTTTATTTTGGTCGGTATGCCAAGAAGGGTCCGTTTCTAATGCTTTAATAGCGGCTTCTTGAATTGGTTTATACATGCCAGAATCCATATTACTTTTGAATTTCAAAGCGGTCTGTAAGAATTCCTTTTTTCCGATCATCATTCCTACTCTCCAGCCGGCCATATGATGCGATTTGCTCAACGAGTTTAACTCAATCGCATAATCTTTGGCATTGGCAACGGATAAAATACTCAGAGGTTTTTCGTTCAAAACAAAACTATAAGGATTGTCATGGCAGATCAAAATGTTATGTTGCTTAGCGAATCTAATTAATCTTTCAAACAAGAATTGACTTGCTTCAGTGCCAGTTGGCATATGTGGATAATTGACCCACATAAGTTTTACCTGAGACAAATCTTTGCGATCCAAAGCTTCGAAATCAGGCCACCAATTCTTTGCTGATTTCAATTTGTATTCAATAATCTTAGCCCCAGCTAAATTTGCTGCAGCACTATAACTTGGATATCCAGGATTAGGAACTAAGACCTGATCTCCTGGATTTAAAAAACTCATGGAGATATGCATAATACCTTCCTTGGATCCCATCAAGGGTAATATTTCTTCTTCCGCGGAAACTGTAACACCATAATTTTTTTGATACCAAGTGGCAATCGCATTTCGCAGCGCTGGGATGCCAGCATACGATTGATATTTATTTGCCGTAAGCGCTAAGGAGGATTTTGCCAATTCCTCAAGTACTGCAGGTGGTGGAGGTAAATCAGGGCTACCAATTCCTAAATTGATGATTGATTTGCCAGATGCTTGCATTGCGGCAATCTCCTTTAACTTTCTGGAAAAGTAATATTCTTTTACACTTTCTAATCTGGCTGCTTGGTTAACTTTCATGGTAGTTTCCTTTTTTATAAGTTCCAAGTAGATTAACTTCGGCTGTATAGTTTTTAAGCACGTCTAGTAATACCGAAAGTTGAGTTGGATTCGGCATTACAAAATCCATGAAAAAACAATATTTAAAGGCTTTTCCAATGATAGGAGTAGATTGGATTTTTGTAAGATTGGCTTGAAAATTTTCAAGGACACCTAGAATTCTTGCTAGAGAGCCTACTTCATGTTTTGCTACTAAAGACAAGGAAATTTTTTCAAAATCTTTTTGTTCTATTGGATTAATGTTTCTTTCTAAAATTAAAAAGCGTGTAAAATTTTCTTTATTAGTTTCAATATTAGAAGCGATTATTTCTAGGTCAAAATTTTCAGCGGCTAGTTTACTAGCTATGGCTGCTTGCCCTTTGATTTTGTTTGCTCTAATTGCGGCGGCGCTCATTGCAGTATCCTGAGATTCTACTAATCTAATCCCCGGATGATCTGCGAAGAATTTTTTGCATTGTGCGATAGCTACTGGGTGTGAATGAACTTCTCGAATGTCTGCAATATTTTCTCCTGGTAACACAAGCAACTGATGCCTAATTCTTAAATATATTTCTCCAGTAATTTTTAAGCTACTTTCGTTTAATAATCGATAATTGTTCAAAAGGCTTCCGGCAATTGTATTTTCAATGGCCATGATTCCTTCCTCTGCTTCGTGCTCTTCTTCAACAAAAGTGATCAATTGATCAAAGGTAGTCGCAGGCACTATATCTATAGGAGAGTTGTGATAAGCACGGGCAGCAATCTCATGAAAGGCTCCTTTGATTCCTTGAATGGCAATTCTATTCCTTTTATTTTTCATTTTCTTTATTTCTCTTTTCTTCCTTACTTGGCAATAAAAAAAGCCTTGTTGATGAAAACAAGGCTTTTTCTAATTGAAAAAATCAATCAACCCTGTTATCGAAGTAACTCGCTAAAAAAATAATAGTTATTAAAAGCAAATAAAGCTTTCATCAATAATATTTGGTTGGTTAGTAATTCTTAAAACTAAAAAGGAGCTCCCATTTGAGAGCTCCTTTTTATTCATTCAATGTATAACTACAGATAGAAGCTCTCTATTTGGTGTGGCCAAAAAAGCTAAAATAAAAATAGTTGAAATTGAATGTCTGTTGCATTTTTAAAATACTTATAAAACAAACGTAAGCATAAATTGATACTAAGTCAAGTGCAAAGGATCATAATTTTTAAAAATAAATCAAAGAATCTTATCAAACAGTTACTCACATTGATAAATTTATCGCTGTTTGCTCAAAAATTTTTCTTGAATTACTTCCTGAACTGGCCTTTTTTGAATTTTGGAATCTAGCCAAGAAAGGATATCCAAATAAAGAAAAGACCTTCTTTCAAATGGGTCTTCGGCCAAGGGAGTTAGTCTTTTTCTTAGTTGAATGAATGCTTGATCGATATTGTCCTCTCGCTTGTTCAGCGTTTGGCGAAGGAAGGATAGAATTTCTTGTTGTACTTGACTCAAGTCCTCCATCTTAGCTAAAAAGCGATAAACCGATTTTACCAAATACTCCAGTAAGTTGTAATTACCAAGTTCGTAATGGGCAATCAAATGGAGAAATCTAGCAAAGCATTGAATGTCTTCTCTCAAACTTCCGGCCTTCAATCGAATAATCAGGTTTAAATAATCCAAGGAACGTTCATTATTTCCGGATCCAAAATAAAGACAGGCTAATTTGTAGTAAAAGACCAATAGTCTATGTTGATCAATATGCGGTGCATAGTTTTTCAATTTTTCTTC
>CALGJW010000073.1 GCA_937930025.1 uncultured Saprospiraceae bacterium
GGGCGATTAATAATAAAGTATGCTCCTTCTTCTACCATTGCTATGGTTTCTCTCATTTTCTGAGAAATATCCATCATGTAGTGTAAGTGTGGATAGCAAACGCCCGTAATATTGAATTTTTTCTTCATTCCCTACTTTTAGTACAAATTTAAGGGATTTAGAGCTACTTTTCTTAAACCCAGTAAAACCGAGCCTTTGTGAATCAACTAATTAAACTTAAACTACCTCGTAGCAATTCTGTTCGAAAGCTTGAGTACTTATTTAACTTTCATCCAACTTACGATAAAGCGTCATTCTAGAGATTCCTAATAAATTAGCGGCCCTAGATTTGTTGCCCTTAGTAATTTTCAAAGCCTCTTCAATAGTCAGAGGAATTGTTTCTTCTTCTATAATAGGAAGGAGTGGTTGTTCTGAAAGTAAGTATTCTTTTGGCAAATCTTTTAGGGTCAGCACACTTCTTTCGTTTTGAAGTTGGAAGTTAAATAAAGTTTTGTGAAAACAGTTTCGTAACTCTCGAACATTGCCTATCCAAGGATGCCTTTGTAGTACTTGGAAAATCTCTGGATGAACTTGGATAAAAGAAAATTTTTGCTCTTTCAAAAAGGCAGAAAATAGAGCGATAATATCTTCTGGTCGTTCTCGCAAAGAAGGAATATTGATTGTTAAAATATTTAAACGATAATATAAGTCTGGTCGAAATATACTTTCCGAGATAGCTTTTTTCAAATCTCTATTAGTAGCAGCTATGATGCGGACATTAATAACTTGTTCCTTTGTCGCCCCAACTGGATATACTTTCCCTTCTTCTAAAATCCGTAATAAATAAGGTTGTAATTCGTATGGTAATTCTCCGATTTCATCCAAAAATAAAGTTCCATTATTGGCCATTGTAAACTTACCTTTCTTACCACCCTTCAAAGCATTAGTGAATGCTCCTTCTACATACCCAAAAAGTTCACTGGCAATTAATTCTTTTGGAATCGCACCACAATTAACGACAACAAAAGGATTATCTTTTCTTGCAGAACTATTATGAATAGCTCTTGCAAACAATTCTTTTCCCGTCCCAGTTTCCCCAGTAATTAATACATTCAAATCTGTTTTTGCATATTCTGCTGCCAATAATTTCAGTTGTTTTACTTGATAATTTTCTGTGATGATATGGTTTAGCGTAGTTGGTTGGTGGCTCTTTGGTTTGCCTATGGTGGTGGCTATAGATGTAACTTTTTCAAAAATAGCAATTCTACCAAGTACCCTATTATTTATTTTGAAAGGTTGAGTGATAACGTTCCAAGCCTTTCCATTGTAATCCTTATATTGATTGGTAATAGTCAGTGAATTCATTAGGTTCATACCTTTGGGAAACAAGGGAAAATGCTCTCCTTTGATAAGATGTAAGGAACGGACTGCTGCTAGATTAGTGTACTTTATTTGGAAATATTCATCAAAAATGACAATAGGATTGTTGGAGCGAAAGTGATTTAGATAGTTACTAGCTACAGAAGATTGAATATGTTCATAGATACTACCCTCAATCATTTTTGCAATACTTTGTACTAAGGCAATATTATGTAAAGGCACAAAATCTTTTTGACCAGATAGATTGATAACACCCAATGTTTTGTTAGTAAATGGGTCCAAGATTGGACTGGAGGTGCATATCCATCCATGCCAACTCTGACTGTAATGTTCGTGTCCAAATATAGAGAGCGGTTTAGATTCTAAAAGAGTAGTACCAATGCCATTCGTCCCACAGTCTTTTTCTGACCACCGAGAGCCAGGAGTAAGGTTGATTCTTTCTGCCGCCTTCAAATTTTTCCCCATAGTAGTCAGCACTTCACATCTATGATTGGCTAGTGTAATACCAAACATTTCTGAATCCATTGATTCCATCAATTTTTTCAAATATGGGCTAGATTGTTCTATCAAAAATTGATTCTCTTTTATAAAAAAAGTCGTATTAGCATCACTCATGCTAACTGGAGAATGGTTTAAAGCTGCATCAATATTGTACGCTTTACTTCTCTTCCAACTTTGTTGAATATAGGTCTTAGTATTCAGCGGTACATTGCCAGAATCAATAAAGGTAGTCCAATTGTAAAGAAGGGATTGATTATTTTTTTGGTAGTCGTGGAAAGATTGTACCATAGCTATTTGAATTAAATATTAGCAAGTGCCCAAGTTTGAAGGAATCATTTTGAAGGTTTGTTCATCTATATCATACCATTTAAGTCCTATTTCGTTCAGTTTAATTCAAAACTCAATCATTCAAAATTTAGCATTGAGAACTTACAATTTTAGGGTGTAACAGATTGTAACAATGTTACAATTAGTAATTTAAGAAAGTAACATGAAGTTACAATTTATTTTGGCAGTACGCCTAAATAGGGTCGAAAAATGCTCTTTTTCAAGCAAAAATAGCGAAAAATTTGGTTTTGAAAGCTTGGCACAAATCTTTAATACAAATAGTTGATACTTTTTATTTGATACACACTTTCAAAATTAAACTAAAAGCTATGAAAGATATTAGCAAAGAACATTTAGTTTGGATGTACACTAAGATGAAAATGTCTAGATATTTTGAGGAACGAATGGAAAAAGCGTACATGGAAGGGAAACAACCTGTTTTCAATATTGGAGCAGGTCCTGTTCCTGGTGAGATGCACCTTTCCAATGGACAAGAACCTGCTGCGGCTGGTATTTGTGTTCATCTCAAAAAAGAGGATACCGTTACAGCCCCCCACCGTCCACATCACAATGCCATCGCTAAGGAGGTAGATTTAAAACGTATGACGGCTGAAATATATGGCAAAAAAACGGGGCTTGGAAAAGGCAAAGGTGGACACATGCACCTATTTGACCCTGCTGTAAAATTCTCTTGTGGAGGGATTGTAGCAGCGGGAATACCTCACGCTGTTGGAGCTGCCTTAGCTGCCAAAAAACTAGGAGAGGATTGGGTAGCGGTCGCCTTCATAGGAGAAGGGGCTGCCAATGCAGGTGCCTTTCATGAATCTTTGAATTTAGCTGCACTTTGGAAATTACCTTTTATTGTTGTTATTGAAGATAACTCTTGGGGCATCTCCGTCCCCAAAAGTGATTCTACTTGTGTTCCTTTTAATGATGTACGGGCAGCCGCTTACGGCATTAAAGGATATTTGGTAAGAGATAATGACCCTTTTGAGATGTATCGAGTATCAAAAGAGGCAGTCGAACGAGCAAGAAAAGGAGAAGGTCCTTCTATTATTGAGATTGAAACTTACCGATTTTTAGGACATTTCCAAGGAGATCCAGAACTATACAGAGATAAAGAGGAAGTCCCTACCTTAAGAGCTAAAGACCCCATCGAACGAGTAAAAAGTCATCTAATCAAAGAAGGGATGGCTACTGAAAAGGAAATGGATGCCCTAGATGCCAACATTATTAGTGAAGTAGATGAGGCGTATGAGTTTGCTATCAATAGTCCACTGCCAGCGCCAGAAGATGCGTTAGAGGATATGTTTGTTTAAAGCAATTAACACGCAAATTTTAAATCAAAAATTCATTAAAAATGACAGATACAAAAGTGCAAAAATTAACAGGCAGTAAAGCAATGTCTTTAGCGATTGAACAAGAAATGCTCAAAGATGACAAGATATTTGTGATGGGCGAAGACGTAGGAAAGTATGGCGGTATATTCGGCTCAACAACAGGCTTGATGGATAAATTTGGTCCCGATAGAATAATGGATACACCCATCTCTGAAACGGGTTTTATTGGTGCCGCAATTGGTGCCGCAGCAGAGGGATTTCGACCTATTGTGGAATTAATGTTTGTAGATTTTCACGGGGTAGTGATGGATCAGATTTACAACCACATGGCTAAAATAACCTATATGTCAGGTGGTAATGTAAAAATGCCTATTGTTTTGATGACAGGCGTTGGAGGTGGGTATAGTGATGCCGCTCAACACTCCCAAACGCTCTATGCTTCTTTCGGGCATTTGCCGGGCATGAAGGTAGTAGCGCCAACTTTTCCGCATGACCTTAAAGGGATGATGACCGCAGCCATCCGAGATGATAACCCTGTAGTGTTTATGCTCCATAAAACTTTGCAAGGCTTAGGTTGGATGGACCAAATACCCGCTTCCTTAGGGCCTGTTCCAGAAGGAGACTATATTGTGCCTTTAAATAAAGCACAGGTCATTAAAGAAGGAACAGATATCACGATTGTAGCCGCCCAAATGATGACTGTAGCCGCTATGAATGCTGTAGCAGGATTGGAGAAAGCAGGTATTAATGCAGAAATTATTGACTTGCGTTCTATCAAACCAATTGATAAAGAAACCATCTTTAAGTCTGTTGCAAAAACTAAAAAACTACTGATTGTAGATGAAGACTATTTGTCTTATGGGTATACAGCCGAGGTGGCTGCTTTAGTAGCAAGTGAAGCTTTTTATTCTTTAGAAGCTCCTATTGGCAGATTGGCTATCCCAGACGTGCCTATTCCATATAGTTCTGTTTTAGAAAAATATGTTATTCCTGATGCTAATAATATTATAGCGAAAGCGAAGGAAATCATGGAATCATAAAGGTTAGTCCGCAGTCTTTCAGTCTACACTCATAGCTTGCTTAATTTGTTGTTAGACTGAAAGACTGAAAAATCATTATCTAGTGTAAAACAGAAATAACATGCCAGATTTAATAGATATTGTTCTTCCAGCTGAAGTAGGAGAAGGGGCAGAGAGTTTAGTAGTAATGTGGTACAAAGAGCCAGGAGATGCTTTTGAGGAAAATGAAATACTAGTCGAAGTACAAACCGATAAAGCCATTTTTGAAATGCCTGCCGAATTTAATGGGGTACTAACAGAAATATTAGTCAATCGGGGAGAAGTTGCTGCAGTTGGGCAAGTGATGGCGAAAGCTAGGAAAGCAGGAATTTCCACCGAAAGTACGGTTGCTACTGCACCTATCACCATTTCTGAACCTCCAACTGCCATACCTGCTCCAACCAATAAAGTGATAAAAGCTACGCCTTTAGCCAAAAAACTAGCGAGAGAACATCAAGTAGATTTAGCTTTAGTGGACGGTTCTGGAAAAGGAGGTAAGATAAGCGATAAAGATGTACTAAATTTTGTAACACACCAAGCCACTGCTAAAGCTGACAACACACAACAAACCACTTCTCAAAATTTCAAAGCTACCCCACTCGCCAAGAAAATTGCCAAAGAACACAATATTGACTTGGGAATGGTAACAGGTTCAGGGCAAGGCGGAAAAATCACTGATAAAGATGTCCGAACGTATGTGGACACACTAAACATCTATCTAGGCACAAATATACCTGTAGGAGATGAACCAGATTTTGAGGAAGTTTCTAATAGTGTTATTCGCAAAGCAACTGCTAAGTATATGTTTGCGAGCCTCCAAGAGACCGCTCAACTCACCCTTAGTAGACATGTGGATGTTACAACCTTAAAAGCGAAAAGAAAAGAATTGATGCCATCAGCTACTTGGAATGATTGGATTTTAAGAGCTACCGTTTTGGCATTATTAGAGCATAAAGATATGAATGCAGCTTGGGAAGGGACTGATAGTAGAAAGCGGTTTCACAACGTCCACTTAGGCATGGCAGTAGATACCGAAAAAGGTTTATTAGTCCCCGTCATACATGAAGCGAATAAATTATCTTTTGCAGCACTCAGTCAAAAGGCGAAGGAACAAGGGCAAAAAGCCCTCAACAATCGACTGAAAAATGAAGATATCAATGGTGGTACATTTACCGTTACCAATTTGGGTAGTTTAGGGATTGAATTTTTTACTCCCATTTTGAATCCTCCACAAGTAGGGATTCTAGGAGTAGGCAAGCTTCAATCTTCTTTGGATATAGTTGATAATCGCTTAGCTCGGAAATGGCAATTGCCCCTAAGTATCACTTTTGACCATCGAGCAATTGACGGCGCACCTGCTGCCAGATTTTTACAAACTATTGAAGATTTTTTAACCCATCCAGAGCAATTGGTTTAGGTAATAGCCTGTTAGGGGTACTAAACTTTCAAAGTCTGGTAATTATTTTGGAAATAACAAATATGGAGATAGCAACATTTAAAGCGTTTAGGGTGAGAGAGGACGAAAAAGGAAATTTTGTTAGAAATATTGTGGAACGAAATACAACAGACCTGCCAGAAGGGGATGTCCTGATTAAAATACAGTATGCTGCACTCAATTATAAAGATGCCCTCTCTTTTTCGGGCAATAAAGGCGTCACTCGAAAATATCCACATACACCAGGAATTGACGGAGCGGGGGTCGTAGCGCATAGTAAAACACCACAATTCAAAGTAGGGGATAAAGTTTTAGTAACAAGCTATGATTTGGGTATGAATACAGATGGGGCATTTGCGGAATATATTCGAGTACCTGCTGGATGGGTGGTGCCTCTTCCAAAAGGACTTACATTAAAAGAGAGTATGATAATTGGAACGGCTGGTTTGACCGCTGGGATTGGATTATACAAAAGGGAGATGATGGGACAAACACCAG
>CALGJW010000074.1 GCA_937930025.1 uncultured Saprospiraceae bacterium
GAGATTTAATTGTTGCGACTCCTGCTGCAAACAAAAGAGTTGTTGCTGAGGAAGCTACAGGTACCTGGTGTCAATTCTGCCCACGTGGAACTGTATGGATGGAAAGACTAACATATAAGTATCCTGATCACTTTATTGGTATTGCTGTTCATGACAGTGATCCAATGGCCAATGCGGATTATGACAACGGACTAGGTTCTACTTCTTTTCCAAATGCAAAAGTTGATAGAGGAGCTTGGGTAGATCCAGGAGCTATGGAGAATCCTTTTATTACAAAAGTGCAAGAATCTGTTGCTGCAACTTTGGATAATGGAGCTGAGTGGGATGCTACTACTAGAGAACTTAAAATATCATTGACTGTAAATGCTTTATCTGATTTAGATAATGGATATAAAGTGAATGTTGCTTTAACGGAAGATGGAGTTACCGGAACAGATGCAGGATACGCACAGGTAAACGCCTTTTCTGGTACTACAGATCTTATTGATATTAATGGTGTAAATTGGAGAGATCTTCCAAATCCTGTACCCGCAAGTCAGTCTGTATACGATCATGTTGCTCGAGCAATTCTTGCCCCTTTTGCAGGATTAGATGGCAGTTTCGCAGAAACTTTGGCCTCAGGAGCAACTAAGACATTCAATTTCACTTATACGATTCCAGCGGAATTTGATGAAGATAATATGCACATAGTAACTATGATTACTAATGCAAATGGTACCATTAATAATGCGAATAGCGTATCTATTGCTGATGGGATTGCAAACGGGTTTGTGATTTCAGAAACGCATGATGTAAGTTTGAATAATGCAACTACTATTTTCCCAAATCCATTTTCAAATACAACAAGCATAAATGTAAACCTTGAAGAAACTACTGATGTTAATATTCAATTGTATGATATTAGCGGTGCTTTAGTAATGATGAAAAAATACCCTAACCAATCAGGATTCTTCAGAACTACTTTGGACGGTTCAGGATTGAGCGCAGGAATTTATACTTTAAAGGTAGTTACCAATGAAAAATTTGCTTCGCAACAAATTTCTATTGTGAGATAATTGTTTAGTTATTTTTTAAGTTAATAAGCCGGTTGATTCTTGAATCAACCGGCTTATTTTGTTTAGGGCATTTTTATATCGCGAAGTTTATTTCTTAAGCTTCCGAAATTGTTTTAATTTCCGATATGAAATATTTAAAATTCAATTTTCTCTTTTCAACTTTTGGTTTATTTATTTTTGCCTTGCTTTGCTTTTCTTCATGCGCAGAAGATAGGTCGAATGCCATAATGATGGATTACCCTAGTATTGATGTAAGGCTTGACCCGGCGCGAGCGCAAGAGTTAATTTCTAAAGTAAGTCAAGAGGTTTCACCAAGTACACCGACCGGTCTTAAATTAAAATTATGGGCGATGGATTCTCTTTTAGCAGATCCGATTGCTATCAGTGTTGATCGATTTGGTGCTGTGTATTATACGCAAGGAAATAGATTGGCTGGTTCTGAATTTGATATTCGTGGACATAGGAATTGGATGACAGAATCTATCTCTTTTGAATCCGTTGAGGATCGGCGAGCATTCATTCGTAAAACATTCGCTGATGATTCTGAGGAGGGCAAGAAATTTCTGAAAGACTTTAATCAAGATAGTGTGCTAAATTGGAAAGATCTAACTGCTCAGCAAGAAGAGGTGTGGAGAGTTTCTGATGAAGATAATGATGGACTCGCCGATCGAGCGCAATTATATATACAGGATTTTCACGAAGAGATTACTGATTTAGCAAATGGAGTAGAAGTATTTGACAAGGATGTTTACATAGCTGTAGGACCAGATTTATGGAAAACGACAGACATAGATGGCGATGGAATAGCAGACCAAAAAGAGTCCCTAGCTCATGGCTTTGCCGTCCATATCGGATTTGGAGCTCATGGAATGTCAGGTGTAACCATGGGTCCTGATGGAAGAATCTGGTGGGGTATTGGTGACATAGGGGCAAACGTAGTAGATCGAAATGGAAAACGATGGAAATATCCAAACCAAGGTGTAATCGCACGATGTGAACCAGATGGTTCTAACTTCGAAATTTTTTCAGCAGGACATAGAAACACGCATGAATTTGTATTTGATAAATATGGAAACTTAATTTCTGTGGATAACGATGGAGACCACCCAGGCGAAAGAGAACGACTTGTACATATCATTAATGGTTCAGATTCTGGATGGAGAATTAATTGGCAATTTGGAAAATACACTGATCCCAATAATAATAAATATAAAGTTTGGATGGACGAAAAATTAGGCGTCCCTCATTGGGAAGGGCAAGCAGCTTATATTTTACCTCCAATCCAAAACTATGTAAACGGACCAACGGGAATGGTTTATAACCCCGGAACTGCATTAAGCGAAAAATATAACGATCATTTTTTTATCGCGGAATTTAGAGGCAATCCTGCCAACTCTCCAATTCATGCATTTACGCTAAAACCAAAGGGAGCAAGTTTTGCATTGGATACCACCTATGAAGTTGTCCAAGGACTACTCCCCACAGGGTTAGATTTCGCATCAGATGGTTCTCTCTTTTTTGCAGATTGGATTACAGGTTGGGGTTCAAAAGATGGTGGAAGAATTTGGAACTTAGATGTACCAGAAGGAGAAAAAAATCAATTACTTAGAAAGCAAACGAAAGAAATATTGGAATCCGATTTTTATTCCAAAGACAAAAAAAACTTAGCTCAATTATTGGAACATCCCGATATGCGTGTTAGAAGCCGCGCTCAATTTGCCTTAGTGAAAAAAGGAGAAGCAGCTTATCCAGAATTATTGGAGGTCGCGAAAAAATCAAAAAATCAACTTGGTCGTATTCATGCTCTTTGGGGAATTGGACAATTCACTAGAAGGAAACATACTAAAACAAAAGACTTGATTCCATTTTTGAATGATCAAGACCCAGAGATAATTGCTCAAGCTGCACGAATGATAGGAGATGTTCGATTTACTGGTGCTAATGATCGATTGATCGAGTTAGTCAATCATAGCAATGCAAGGATTCGACTTAATGCAACGGAAGCTTTGGGAAGAATCGGAACACCTGAAGCATCTGATGCCATTATCAAAATGATTGCAAATAATAATGACAATGACAAGTGGCTAAGACATGCAGGTGGAATTGCATTAGGAAGAATTGGAGATACGAAAAAATTAGAGTCGCTTACTAATAATTCTAGCCTAGCTATTCGTTTGGCTGCGGTGGTGGCCCTGAGAAGAATGAGTAGCGAAACTGTAGCCTTGTTTTTAAAAGATGAAAACGAACTAGTGGTAACTGAAGCTGCCCGCGCGATCAACGATGATTGGTCCATCTCCAAGGCACTTCCCGAATTGGCAGCGCTTTTAGCTAACGACAGATTTAATTCAGAACCATTGATGCGAAGAGCAATAAATGCGGCCCTTCGAGTTGGGGAGACAAAGCAATTAGATTTGTTAATTCAATACGCGCAGAAAGAAAATATCTCAGAAGAGCTTCGTGCCGAGGCTATTGCTGCTTTGAGTACATGGGCTAAACCATCAGTATTGGATCGAGTGGATGGAAGGTACCGCGGAGAAATAAATCGTGATTTAGGCGCAGTTCAAAAAAGATTTGCAGAACAACTGCCCACATTTTTCAAAACAAAAAGTGAAATAGTTTTAATAGCCTTGTCGGAAGCGATTGCCAGATTAGAATTGAGCAGCGGTGCCGAATATTTGCAAAAGTTGGCCCAGGAAAATTCTAGTGAGCAAGTGAAAGCGGCCGCCTTAACTGCGTATTTAGGAATTGATTTGCCAAATAAAAAAGACTTGCTGGCTACAGCTTTAAAAGATAAAAGTACTGTGGTAAAATCTGCGGCTATAGCGGGATTAATAAATGCTGGTATTGAAGAAACTGCAGCAGTTGATCTTTTTAAAACGGTATTACAAAATGGTTCTGTTTCTGAAATCCAGGCTAGCTTCGCTGCGCTCGCCAATTATTCCGGAACTCAAGCAGTTCAATTACTTCAAACATATTTTGACAAACTTAGAAATAATAAACTAGACCCAACTGTGGCTTTGGATTTAGTGGACGCCATTGAGCTGCAAGGAGATGCTAAATTGACAAGTGTTTTGAAAGGGTATGAAGTGGAGAGACAAAGAAATGATCCTTTAGGATTGTACCGCTTAGCGTTGTCCGGAGGAGTAAGTGAAAAAGGTAAAAATGTTTACCGGTATAATCCCGCAGGACAATGTACCAGATGTCATTCTATTTTTGAATGGGGTGGAGATGCTGGGCCTAATCTAGCTGGAGTGGGAGAACGACTGTCAAAAGTAGAATTATTGGAATCTTTGGTGGATCCCAGTAAAGTGATTGCTACTGGATATGCGATGGCATCAATTGAATTAAAAGGGGAAGAATTTGTCGCCGGGACTATAATTAGTGAATCAAACGAACTAATTACCCTTCGTCAGGGAGATCAACAAATTATTGAGATCAAAAAAAGTGATATTGTCGATCGAACCAATAGTCCTTCAAGTATGCCAGGGGTGAAAGATAAATTAACAAAGAAAGAAATTCGTGACTTAGTTGCCTATCTGTCTACACTTAAAAGTGACGACCATTAAATTATGAAAAGAATAATTGAAAATTTTACGTTGATTTTAATTTGCCTGAGCAGCACAAGTTCATTTGCGCAATGTTTAGATACTACAAATATCTATTCTTTTGAATATAATGATCACACTTATGAGTTGGTCAAAGAAAACAAAAGATGGACAGAAGCGGTTGAATGCGCTGTAAGCAGAAATGGATATCTGGCGGAGATTAACGATGTTGATGAACAAAATGCCATTTTCAATGAGCTTTCAACTAATGCTGGCATCATTGAAAATAATACTCAAAACCAATTTGGAACAGCTTCAGTTTGGTTGGGAGGAAGTGATGCTGTAGAAGAAGGAAGTTGGATTTGGGATGGCGACAATGATGGCGTTGGTGAACAGTTTTGGAGTGGAGGCCCTGGTGGTTCTCCAGTAGGAAATCTTTATACAAATTGGGGAACTAGTCCAGCGGAACCCGACAACTCCGGTGGGCAAGATCATTTGACAATGATCTTAAAAACAACTGCCGTAAATTTTGGTTTGTGGAATGATCTTGTTGCCACCAATAGTATTTATTATTTAATAGAGTACAATACTATTTTTTCTAGCCTAGATTCAAAGTTGGAAGGAAAGGCAAGTGTTTATCCTAACCCTTTTACTAATTTCATGGTCGTAGAAAACAAAAGTTCAATTGCTATTGAAAGAATAGAAATACATACCCTTTTGGGTCAAAAAATAAAGTTGTTTGACGATGTTGAAATGGAGAATATAGAGTTAAACGTGGCCGACTTGGCAAAGGGAGTGTATGTGATTAATATATTTTTCGAAAATGGAAAATTGGTTAGTCAAAAAATGATAAAGTAATATTGACAGAGAATAAGTAATAGTTAAAAAGCATCCTTTGATCATATTTCAAAGGATGCTTTTTTATTTAAATTTTAATGAACTTATAGATTCCCGTTCCTGCTTCACCAATTAAATGGATGAAGTATACTCCTGAAGTCAAAGCGTTAGTATTAATTTTATTTTCAAAGGTTTGATTCATATTGATTAGTACTCCAGTGCTATTATATATCATCACATTTTGAATATCTCTTTCCGTTTGAATCATCAAGGTATTCTTAACTGGATTCGGGAAAATATATTCATTAGTGAATGTTGTTTCTTGAGTGCTAACCGAAGTACCAATTAATACACTTGAACTCGTCATCCCTTCAACCGTAGAATAGGCACCTTGGTTATCCACTAAGTAGGCATTTTTGATTTCTAATACAATATCTTTGCTGTCGTTGAAATCAACGAACTGCATTTGGAGATTCGCGATTTTTCCATACCCATCCATTCCCATTCCGTCTGTTCTTGTCAACACTACATCCATTAACCCTGAGGTACCATTTTCTAAATCAATGGTCCAGACTTCTCCAGTTTCAGAAAGCCAACCATCAGCTGTCACTTTGTTCATCCCTATATCTACGAGTGAAGGGTCATAAGCAATTTGAAAAGCGATTCCATGGGCTTGATCCACGGACTGTACATCATTCCCTAAGATGATATCAAAACTATTTTGTTCATTGGCCCGAAAGCTCTCAGGAACTACTATGCTTAGTGGGATGTCCATTGCTCGACTCGCCGGTTTTTCACCTGTAAAACTATAATGACTCAAACCAAAATTTTGGATTACAACTGAGGTGTCCTCAGCCTCTACAATTCCGTTTCCATCGCAATCAGCATAGCTAGCATCCAAAGAAGTTCCAGGGATTAGATTTCCAAAATCCCTTTGTGGTTGTGCAAACCATTCAGAACTCAATGGCCAACGCGCTAGACCTGTACTTCCATTTGCCAAACCTAGATTTAAAAAATCCAAAGCAGATACAGCGCGATCGTCATTGGTATCTCCTGGCCATACACAAAATTCTCTAGGTCGCAATTCGAAGTTCGTTTTAGAGATACAACCACTTTCCGCTGTTAAAGTTAATTGACTAACAACAGTGTCTTGGTAGGGTGTATTGAAGTCAAAAGGAGGAGGCAAGTATATGGCATTCGGACTATTAGCGTCATCAAAATCTTGTTCAGGTGTCCAACTGTAAGTGAATGTTCCTGGCGCTACCTCAAATGAAAATTGAATGCTATCTAGTTCGCAACTAAAGTAATCTCCTACATAATTTTGCATGGCAGGAACGATTTCAATTGAATTAGAAATTACAACACATCCATCATTATCCGTAACGTTATAATTGTAAACACCTGGGGCCAAATCAAATCGAATGCCTTGATCATCTGGATCATCATCCCAGGCTAAAGTATAATCTGTAGATGAAGGAACTAATTCTATAAGTATATAACCATTGTTTTCTCCCATTGTGCTGCAGACAACAATTTCATTGGCAACTGGTGGAGAAGGAAGGGAAAGATCAAATTCAAAAAAGTTTTGACAGCCGTTCCCGTCAGTGATTAGTACTTCGTAGTAACCTTGCCCTATATTAACAAGATCTTCAGTATTCGCGCCAGTGTTCCATTCATAAGTTAAAGGTAATGCCGCATTTTGATTTGGAGTTAAATCTATGTAACCATCTGTGGAAAAATAACAACTTGGGCTTCCAGTTGTAAGGAATTCGATTCCATAGCTCGTATAGTTTAGATTCCATGAACTCGTTACTGCGCAGCCATCGCTATCTACAACTGTTACATCGTAGGTGCCCGGTGGGACGTTTGTTAAATCTTCATTGAATGTATTGTTGCTCCAATGATAAGTATACGGACCTGTTCCGAAATCTACAGAAATATCTATTACTCCTGTGCTGTCATTGTAGCATTCCGGCAAAGTGAAACTTGGTTGGGCTATAACCGGAGTGGATATTCCAAATATGGTATAAGTGCGCGTTTCCAAATTTCCTAGTTCATCTGTAATCGATACAGTATAGTCTCCCGGTTGGAGTTGTTCTATATTTGAAGAAGTATTCGAATAGCTATTTGGTCCTGTCCAATTATAAGTAAAAGGTGGACTTCCGAAAAAAGAATATACATCAATGGAGCCAGTTTGACCTATTGAACAATCGATATCCTTTTTGTCGGCGTAGACGTAAATAGGTGAACCAGTTGTGGGATTGCTAGTAAAGGTAATTGTTCCCGGATTTTCGCATAAATCAAGCACTTGAAAATTTGGAGTAATTATCTCCACAGCTATAGGATCATCGGTGATTTTCAAATCTGATGTTATTCCTAAAGTATCCTTGGCTTGAAAACACATTGTAAACATCAACTCTGGAATTTGAACATTTAGTGGATTTACAATATCCGCCAATAAGGTAACCGGTAATTTCCCTTCGGCAATGAAGTCATCCGCATTGAAAACGAAACTTCCATTTTCGAGTTGTTGGTTTACTTCTATTATTGTATCAAAGACCAATAATTCAGGGTCGAATTGAACAGTCCATTGAAATGCACCAATCAATTCGTCACTTTGCATTATAAAATCTTGACAAAGGGCTTGATTTGGTGCTACCTCCCTAGATTCAATGTTAAGATTAAAACATTGCCCCAATAGGGTGTTTGAAACTAAAAAAAGGAGAGCTGGAATAAGATAAAATTGCTTAGGCATATAAATTATACTTTTCTTGAGGGGATATTATGCAAATTAAAAGTAATACGAATCAAAAACTAGACCGAGAATGTTAATGATTGGGTCAATTTCTGACTATTTGGATACTTTAACAATCGAGGCTGGAGTCTGAATTAATTTTAATTACCGACTTTTAACAGCATAAATTTTATTGATATTGAAAAGTAGAAGGATACTATTAATTCTATTCCTAATTCCTGGAGCACTTTCAGGTCAGTTTCTTGACGGAAATATTAGCGCTTATGTAGATAGTTTGATTGAAGTAATTCCAAGCGGCAACCAAGTAGAATATCAAGATCCGACAAGTGCTGAATTACTTGTTTGGGAACAGGCTATCGAGATTATTGATAATAATAGCTGTTGTGTGGCCAATGAATTACTGAATACTATAGGCTATAAAATCAGGCAAATTCATGATACACTTGTTGGAGGTTATTTTGCCGTTATAGAAGAACAAGTTCCGGCATCCAAATATTGGGGTACCTATGTGATCAACCTGATTCCTTGTCGTCAAGGATTAATCCTTCAAGCGCCTCATAGTTCGTTTGATACGAATACAGGTAAACAAGCCAATTTTTGTTTTTTACAATTGAATATGAGAGGGTTGATGTTGAATAGCGCGCATCGCTGTAATAGTCAGGTAGATTCCGACTGCGATGGAAGTACTTCGGTTTGTGGTGCGAGTTCTGTACCATATAAAATATCCGATCTTGCTCATAATGCCAAAAGTATTTTTCAAAAGACCACCGAATTGTTCGACTTAAAATTTGATCAAAGTACTTTTGTGCAATTACATGGCTTTTTAAAACAGGTAGATGATCCTTATCTTATCATCAGTAATGGCACTAGGATGACGCCAGCTAAAGATAGCGCCGTTCGTTTGGCAGAAGAATTAAAATTTATTGATGATACTTTGACTGCAAAAATTGGACATATAGATTTAGATTGGAATCGACTCCTTGGGTTTACGAATGTTCAAGCGCGAATGCTTAATCAAAGTATTGATCCTTGTGAAGAAGTTGGTGATTTTTCTTCTGGGAAATTTATTCATGTAGAACAAGAGCGGACTCGTTTACGCGCGGATAGTATTGGATGGGGAAAAATGAGGGATGCTTTGGCAATGACTTTTCCATGTCTTGTTACGGATGTTGATGATATTACCGAATTGATAGAAGTTGAAATATTTCCAAACCCTAGTACTGGCTCTTTTACAGTAGCTGCTGAAGGGTTGAAGTCCATAGCTGTTTATTCGCTGGACGGCTCACTGGTTTGGTCCAATCATAATATTCAAACTGAAAATCAATTAGTAAATATACATGATGCTATTGGTGCAATTGGTTTTGTTCGAGTTCAAACCGACAAAGGACTAACTGTCCGAAAAATTATTTTTACAAATTAAGCCAGATCCATAAAGCTGTTTAAAGCTTCTCCAAATTTCCAAACATCTTGATAGCTATTGTAAAGAGGAACAGGGGCTAATCGAATTACATTTGGCTCCCTCCAATCGCAGATAAATCCCCTGGAAGCTAAATGATCAAATAGCGCTTTGCCGTTTGCTCCTGTTAATATTGATAATTGACTACCTCGATTTTTTTTATCCTTTGGAGTGATAATATTTAGATCAAGTCCCGGACGATTTGCAGCTTCAACTACAAATTCCAAATAGGCAGTTAATTGATCTGCTTTTTTCCTTAGAGCTTTCATTCCGACTTTGTCATGCAATTCTAAGCTTGCTCGATAAGCCGCGAAGGAAAATATTTGAGCATTACTCAGCTGCCAACCTTCGGCACCTTGCATGGGAATAAATCCCTTTTCCATTTTAAATCGCTCTTCCTCATTATGTCCCCACCATCCAGCAAACCGAGGAAGTTCTGGATTGTTTCCATGTCGTTCATGAACAAATGCCCCTGAAGGTCCACCAGGTCCGGCATTCAAATATTTATAGCTACACCAAACTGCAAAGTCTACATTCCATTCGTGCAATTCTAAAACTACATTTCCTGCTGCATGTGCCAGGTCAAAACCTACTTGCGCGCCAACCTCATGCCCAACTTTGGTGATACTTTCTAAATCAAAAAATTGTCCAGTATAATAATTTACACCACCAAACATCACTAGTGCCACTTCGTCACCATGTTTCTTAATTAGCGCTATGATATCTTCCGTTCTTAAATAGTGTTCCCCTTCTCGCGGATGCGCTTCAATGATAGCATCCTCAGGCTCGAAACCATGAAATTTAACTTGAGATTCCATGCCATACTGGTCAGATGGGAATGCGCCACCTTCCATGATGATTTTGTAACGAGACTTACTTGGACGATAAAAACTGACCATGAGTAAATGCAAGTTGGTCGTCAGTGTATTCATCACTACCACTTCAGATTCCTTAGCGCCTACCAGTCGTGCATTTTGAGCTGATAAAAATTTGTGATAGTACATCCAAGGATGATCTCCTCTGAAATGACCTTCTACGCCTTCTTTCTCCCAATGGTCCAATTCCTTAAGGATATATTCTCGCGTTTTCTTTGGCTGTAATCCCAATGAATTGCCACAAAAATAGGTGACTGGATTGCCAGCATGTTGTGGGAAATGGAATTCATTCCGATAAGATGCCAAAGGGTCTTCTTGGTCTAATGCTTCCGCAAAGGATTTACTGTTCTCAAATTGCATAGGCTAAAGGTAGAAAATTTTAAAATTGGAATTGTGTTTTGCCTCCTGATTTGTTTGATCTTCAGGCACCGAATATCATTGTTTTAATGTAAAAATCTAACATACCAATCAACAGTAATTTTCTTTATCTACCTTGTTGAGGAATAAGAGCAATGCATGGATTAATGGAAGATAAATTATTTTATAACCACCTAATATTTCATGACGGTTCCGTAAGGGAATTAATGAAAAGGCCTGAAGTATTTAAGGATGTTCCGCTGGATTGGCAGGTAGTCGTTGTTGATATCAAAAATTCTACAAAGTCAATTGAAATTGGGCAGTTTGAATTGATAAATGAAATTGCAACCAACAGTTTAATTATAGCGCTTTCCAGCGCTGATAAAAATGATACTGATTGTCCATTTTTCTTTGGAGGTGATGGTGCTACATTAATAGTTTCTCCTGAACTTCTTGAAGACATGATGGGTAATTTGATTACCTATCAACTATTGGTAAAAGCGAAGTTTGAACTAACGCTTAGAGTAGGAAGTTTGTCAGTGAAAGAAATTCATGAAAATGGGTATCAATTAAAATTAGCTAAGTTGCGTAATAATAAATCCGGCTTCTTTCCAATCGTATTAGGAAATGGACTCCAATTCGCAGAAGAAGTTATTAAGTCTAATGATGTTTTTAAGGGTATGACCATAAATAATGCCCTGGACTTAAAGACCATTAAAGCTGGATGGGAAATAGTTCCTCGAAAATGGATTGCAGAAAATATTTTGTATTTGATTATCGCATTCGATACTAATGCTAACTTGACCGCTACAATAATCGAAATATTTAATAATATTGAACTGATATTTGGGAATGAATCAACAGTCAATCCAGTTTGCTTGGTTATTGACGGTAGACTTAATTTAGCTATTTCTGGAACTAAAGAACAAAGCGAATTACTATTGTCTTGTTTGGAACAAATGAAATCAATTTCTTTCGGACACCATCTGAGCAAAGATTTTAATGTGTCGCAATTTTCAAGAATTAAAAACGAATCTCATTATTATTTTGTCAATTGTATAGATGGAGGGTTCTCAAAAGCCTCGATAATTTTAAAACAAAAAATGAATGAAAAAGGGGAACGGCTTTAATTTTCAAAGAGCTTAAAACTATCCAATATTTTTTCCCCAACCATTTTGAAATTTTCGAACTCACTTTTTTTGCAAGTTAAGGAAAGTACAAATGCTTGTTCATTCACCACCCAGTAGTATTGTTCATAAGTTAAGTCAAAAACTCCTTGCTTGCCAGTGTAAATAATTTTATGAAACTGCAATATATCTTTGGAATTTCGCTCGCTTAAAATAATCTCCGAATCTGTAATGAGGGTGCTAACTTGTTTCTCTGAAATTTCAACATATTGATCTAGATCCACATTTAATCCATTTAGATCTTGGATTAATAAATTTACATTCTCTCTAAACTGATCGTCTTCTGAGGCTAAAGGACTAAATAGAAAAAAACTTGCTCCCATTTGGCCAGAGTTGTCAAGTGTCCAATCTTTGGGATATTCTATAGAATAATTTTTATCTGAAAACGAAGTCCAGTCCTCGTCTGTTGATTGAGAATGAAGTGTAAAAGTTAAAAGAATTATGAGGAGAGCTGTTAGTTTGAATTTCATAATATTTTTTAAAAAAGACTTCCTTGGAGCGCGAAGCTCTTAGGATTTTCTAATTGAAGTAAAAATCGTTTTGTGTCTAAGCCGTAAAAATATCCTTGCAACTCTCCGCTTTTTGCAATGACTCGATGACAAGGAACTATGATCGCAATAGGATTATTTCGATTGGCCATTCCGACCGCACGACTCGCATTTTTGTCACCGACCTTTTCTGCAATGGCTCCATATGAAGTAGTATGTCCAAAGGGAATCTTTAACAATTCAGTCCATACTGTTTGATAGAAATCGCTGTAGCCTGTCCAGTCAAAAGGTAGGTC
>CALGJW010000075.1 GCA_937930025.1 uncultured Saprospiraceae bacterium
TAGCTTCTAACACCACTTATGATGGAAGTCTTGAATTGTTAAATGAAGCCGAAACTCCAACTGAAGATATTACAGAAGAGATAGAGGAAGAGGATGTTGATCATCAATTCTTTTTTCAAACATCGGCAACTAGTGTATCTATCACCTATGATGACACAGACAGTAATGGTGACCCGATTGGATTGATGACTAAATTAACCACTGGCGATGGCACTTCAGGAAATATTACTATTACCTTGCAGCATAAACCTGAGAAAGATGGCTCTGGAGTATCTGGTGGAGACATTTCGAATGCAGGAGGTGATACAGATATTGAAGTAACATTACCAATAGATGTTGAATAAGCGTTTTCAATTTTTAGTAGTATTTTTTTTCGCTGGCTTTCTTGTGCAAGCGCAAGACTGTGAGATAAATATCAAAGGAAATGTCTTTGATCAAGCCACCGGTTTGCCATTATCTTACGTCAATGTGTTTGTACAAGAAATTGCTAGTGGAACAACAACAAACGATGATGGGAAATTTGAATTGGAAAATATTTGTACTGGCGAATACCATTTTATTTTTTCTCATATCGGTTGTGAAGCTGTAAAATTTCACATTGATATCTTCAACGATACAATTTTAAATATCCCATTATCCCATAATGAAACTTCTCTAGGAGCAGTAGTCGTGGAAGGGAAAAAAGAAACCTTTAGTAACCAACCCAACACCTCGATTGGCAGACGACAAATTGAGGACAATAGTAATAAAACCATTTCCGATTTACTGGAAAACGAGACTGGTGTACATCTTTTGAAAAATGGGAGTGGTATTGCTAAACCAATCGTCCATGGATTATTTGGCAATAGACTTACCCTTCTGAACAACGGAATCATACAAAGTGGACAACAATGGGGCAACGATCATAGTCCTGAAATAGATCCTTTTTCCGCCGATAAGATCACCATACTAAAGGGCGCGAGTGCGATTGAGTATGGTGGCGGAAATCTTGGGAGTGTGATCCTTGTTGAACCCAAAAGGATTGAAAGAGAGCCCCATCTTCATGGACAGGTCAACTATACTTTTGACACCAATGGCCAAGGAAATATTCTAAATACACGACTGGAAAAATATTCCCCTATCCTTTCTTGGAAAGTAAATGGATCTTTGAAAAAATATGGAGATCGCAAAACACCAGATTATTTTTTAAATAACACAGGAGTAGAAGAAGCCAACTTTTCAGTCCAATTAGAAAAATCATTCAATGATAAACTCCTGATTGACTTCTATGCCAGCAGCTTTAATACAACTCTGGGAATATTACGAGGTTCACATATTGATAACCGCAATAATTTACAATTAGCATTCGATAGGTCTACCCCATTTTTTACGGAACCCAATTTTAGTTATGCCATTGAAGCTCCAATGCAAAAGGTCTCTCATCATTTAGCTAAGATTAAGGCCAAATATTTTTTCAAGGAGCACCAAGAATTGGAATTGGTTTTAGCAGGACAACTGAATGATCGTAAAGAATTTGACATTCGAAGAAACGGCCGCACTGAAATCCCATCCCTTAACCTTAAGCAATACTCCTTTAATTCTGATATTAAATATGCCAACAATTTCCATAACGGTTGGAAACTAAAAATTGGAAATCAAAATATCCTAACCGACAATACCAACACTCCAGGATCAGGAATACTCCCATTGATACCCGATTATATTTCTTGGAAAACTGGATTATTTAGTACACTTTCGAAAAGTGTGCGCAGCTTACAATTTAATGTAGGCTTAAGGTACGACTATGAATTGCAGAATGTAGCCGCTATTAGTCGAGGATTAATAAAGGAAATTATTCGCTATGAAAATAACTTCCACAATCTTAGCGCATTGTTTGCGATGAAATACGATCTTTCAAAAACGCAATCCCTTAGTTTGAACACAGGTTATGCGGTACGCAATCCTGGGATCAACGAACTTTACAGCAATGGTTTGCACCAAGGAGTCAGTGGTATTGAAGAAGGAGATGTAAACTTGAAGCCTGAAAATGCCGTAAAAAACACTTTAGAATATGCATGGTTGCCTAATACTACTTTCACTTTCAAAGCATTGGCATACCATCAACATTTCAGGGATTATATTTACCTGAATCCGCAAGATGAAATCCGTCCAACCATTCGTGGAGCATTTCCTGTTTTCAAATATAAACAAACAGATGCCAACATTTATGGATTAGATTTATCCACCCAATTTACAATCCGAAATTTATTTTTTGCTCAACTAAAATATAGCTATCTCAGAGGGCAAGATACTGATAACGATATTCCATTGATTTTCATGCCACCCAATAGAATATTTGGAAGTCTTACTTACCGTTCAAATAAATCTATAAAATTTGGAAAAAGCATTAAATTAGAGGAGACGGAAATTGAAATAAACAATCGGCAAGTCTTTGAACAAAAAAATATTTTAGTAGAACAAGACTTTGCACCTCCTCCAAAAGGATATAATTTACTTGGGGCGAAAATTTCTACCAATGCTATATTCAAAACGTACAAACTTAGATTTTTCGCTAAGGCAGAAAATATTTTCAATGTGCAATATCGAGATTATTTAAACAGACATAGATACTTTGCAGATGACCAAGGTTTCTCTTTAATACTCGGTATCAATTTTAAATTTTAAATGGCTATTTATGGAAGTTCAATATTTTAAAGACCTACTCAATAACAGATCGCTAAAGGCTACAAGTACACGAGTTAACTTATTGACCAATATTCAGCAATATGAATCGGCCATGCCCTACTCTGCTATTCAATCTAGCATGAAAGCCATAGACCGGGTAACGCTATATAGAACCTTGGAAACATTAACCGGTCAAGGTATCATCCACAAAGCCTACCAGGAAAACAATGAAGTTTACTATGCCATTTGCGGAAAGCAATGCAGTAAAGAACAGCATAAACATGATCACGTACATTTTAAATGTGAAAATTGTTTAGCAGTAACCTGTGAACATCTAAATAAAGCGGTAAAACTATCCTTGCCCGATCATGAAATTTACAAAATTTCCATCAACATAAATGGGGTTTGCAAATCCTGTTTGGGAAAAATATAGTTCACCTCAACCTAAGTGTCTGACTAATTTCTTATTTTTATTTCAAATGAAATATTTAAAGTTGTTAGGTCTGGTTTTGTTTTTTTCAAGCGCTGTTTCAGCACAGCTAAAAAATGAATTACTTCCAAAAGAAATAATAATTAATAGAGCTGAATACAAAAACAAGCTCAAGGGTTTCTGGCTCGGCAGCTGTATTGCAAATTGGACTGGTTTACCGACCGAGAATAGACGAATCGATTTTCCATTTTTTACCGATAAAGATTTTGGACCTGGAAAATTTGACTATGTCCTAGATCAAAGCCCTTGGGGCGCAGACGACGATACAGATATAGAATATGTATATCAGCATGCCATCGAAAAGTATGACAACTATCTATTAACCGGCGAACAAATTAGCGCCGTTTGGCAAGAACATATTTCACTCCCACTACTTTGGGTATCTAACCTTTCTGCGCTTGGGCAGATGCAAAATGGCGCAATTCCACCTGACACATCATTACCCGAGAATAATCCAATGTGGGATATGATCGATGCCCAACTTACCACGGAAATATTCGGCGCCTTTTCGCCTGGCAGACCTGACATAGCTTTGAAAATCGCGCACCTCCCAATAAGAACGACTGCCTATTTGCATTCAGAGTGGGCAGCAGAATTCTACGTAATCATGTACAGTCTTTCGGCTATAGTGGATAAAAATATTTCGCGAAAAGAACAGATCATTTGGATGGCAGAACAGGCGCGTAAGCGAATTCCTGAATGGTCTTACATTGCTGACATGTATGATTTTGTAAAGGCTGCCTATCTTGCTAATCCGGATAAAGATAATTGGGAAAAAACCCGAGATGAGCTCGCTCAAAGATACCAACATTCCCTCACCGCTGGTTATCAATATAAATATCCCTGGGATTCA
>CALGJW010000076.1 GCA_937930025.1 uncultured Saprospiraceae bacterium
ATGAAGTGGGTGGTGAAACCAAGGAAGAAGTAGAACAAGCCGAGTTACAACTCAAGGTTTCCAATTTGGAAAAATCAATGCTTCAAAATGAATTAGATTTTCGTAAGAGTGTCAATGTTAATGAAAAGCGCGGTCTTGAGCTAGAATATACCATTCAAGAAAAAAGATTGGCTGAACTTAAACGTAAGCTGCGTGAAACTCATGTAAGGGCGCCGCAAGATGGAGTTATCACCTTTGTCAAAGAAGAAATCGGCCGTAAGGTGCAAGAAGGAGAAACCATCGTAAGAATTGCCAACCTTGAAAAATTTAGAGTAGAGGCATCTAGTTCGGATAGAAATAGTAGTAAGATTCTACTAGGTATGCCCGTCAAGGTTAGAATTAATCGAAAGAATCTCAACGGAACTATTTCGAACATACTTCCTACTGTTGAGAATAACACAATTAGATTTAATATTGCTTTGGAGGATCCAAGTGCTGAGGTATTAAGACCTAATATCCGAGCAGAAGTTTTCCTAATTACTGATAGTAAAAAAGATGTGTTACGAGTGAAGAATGGTCCTGCTTTTAAAGGAGCTAGTGGCCAGTACATTTATGTTATGGAAGGAGAGATGGCGGTCAAAAGGAGAATTAGCAAAGGGCTACAGAGTAGCGACTGGGTCGAGATCACTGGCAATCTCTCTGAAGGGGAACAAGTCATTATTTCAGATATGAAGGATTTTGATCACTTGGAAGAATTTAAAATCACACAGAAATGATGCAGCAATTGAATACATTAATTTTCCGTCGTTACATGACCTTAGTAATAGTTCTTCTATTGAATATTTCTACGATTGATTTGTTTGCCCAAAAGAGCTGGACTTTCGAAGAGGTGCTGACCAAATCTGAGCAACAGTCAATATTTAAACATCAAGCAGTTGCGGATAATAAGATCGCACAAAGCAGATGGAATTTTTATAAGACCAATCTGAATCCTGGGGTAAGCTTAGATTTATTAGCGCCAAATTTTACCAAGACATCACAAGCCATTGTACAACCAGATGGCTCGATTATTTTCCAATCTGTCTCTCAGAATAATTCAAGCTTGAGCCTTGGCATTCAACAACAATTAAAAGCAACTGGCGGAACTGTTTTTTTGCAATCACGTTTACAGCGATTTGATGATTTTAGTCAGAGCTTTAATCAATATAACGGAGTACCCGTTAGGATCGGATTATTTCAACCCATTTTTGGATTTAATGCCTTGAAATGGGCTGATCAGATCGAACCGCTTTTTTTGTCAGAAGCGGATAGGAAATATATTATTGATATGGAGGATATTCACCTCCGGGCGACCGTTGCATTTTTTGATGTCCTGAGCGCACAGTTAGATGAAAAAATTGCCACTTCTAATTCCGAGGTCAATGAAAAATTATTGGAAATCGCCAATGAAAGGTTTTCGCTCGGCAAGGCTTCGAGAAATGACATTTTGCAATTAGAATTAGAATATAGATCAGCGGTGAAAGATCTTTCCAAAGCTAAGTATCAGGTGTCTTTTGCCAATGGAGCCCTGCAGACTTTTTTAGGGGGCAATGAAATCGATCCAATAATTGCCCAAACTCCAGAGCCAAATGAAACCGAAGTCAACATTGACATACCAACCGCCATTAAAAAAGCAGGAGAAAATCGGCCAGAAATAATTGCCTTCAAGCGTCAAAAAATTGAAGCAGAAAGAGACATCAAAAAAGCACAACGGGATTATGGGATACAAGCTGATTTGACCGCTGGCTTTGGATTAGCTAGAGGATCTCAAAAGTTGAGTGATATCTATACTGATCCCATTACTGAGCAGCAAATCCAATTAAATATTAGTATTCCAATTCTGGATTGGGGAAGAAAAAAAGCTGCCGTTGGTCAAGCCGAAGCGCGAAAAGAATTAATAGATCAACAAATCGCTCAAGATAATTTGGATTTTAATAATAACATCATTCAAACTGTTGGTGACTGGGAGCAACTGCAACAGGAGATCAAAATACAAAAGGAAATTCAAGATGTTTCCTTAGAACGTTTCGAAATTTCTAGACAACGATTTATCCTAGGGGATATTAGTATCACTGATTTGACTATTGCTCAGCGGGAAAAAGATCAAGCCCAGCGCGAATACATAAATACGCTACGTGCATATTGGATCAGTTATTACCAAATCCGAAAATTGACTGCATTTGATTTTATGACTAATAAAAACATCACCTATCCCATTAATTAATATAACCTGTAAAACTAGTATCATGATAAAACTTGAAAATGTCAACAAAGTCTACCGAACGAAAACTATAGAAACCGCAGCGCTGAAGGATATTAATTTTTCCGTGGAAAAAGGAGAATTTTTATCAATCATGGGTCCATCCGGTTGCGGCAAAAGTACGCTACTTAATATCATAGGACTCTTAGATGAACCAACTAATGGAATTGTAAATATTGGTGATACTTCACTGCCGAAATATAATACTCGCGCGATGGCACAATTCAGAAATAAGCAACTGGGATTTATTTTTCAAAGTTTTCACCTTATTCCCGATCTATCAGTTCGAGATAATGTTGAATTGCCATTACTATATAGAAATGTAAGTGGTAAAGATCGAAAAATGATGGCTGAACAAGCCCTGGAATCTGTTGGTCTTAAAAACCGTGTTACTCACTTCCCAAGTCAATTATCCGGTGGACAAAAACAAAGAGTCGCGATCGCCAGAGCGATTGTAGGTAATCCTGAAATCATCTTGGCAGATGAGCCTACGGGAAATCTAGATAGTGTGATGGGAAATGAAGTGATGGACATCTTGCTTAGACTTAATTCAGAAAATAATACCACCATCATCATGGTAACTCATGATGAAAATATGGCTAAGAAAACCCACAAACTTATGCGACTATACGATGGTCAGCAAGTGGCTTGATTATTTTCTGAATTATAAAAAATTGAAACCATGTTATTTAACTATATAAAATTAGCCATAAGAGTCTTGGGAAGAAATAAATTCTTCACTGCGATCTCCCTCTTTGGCATCAGCTTTACGCTCGCACTCTTGATGTTGATCTTGTCAATGATAGAAACTGAAGTAGGAGAAACGCCTCCGCTTAGCGAAAAAAACAAGATGGTTCTGGTACCCAATTTGAATTTGAAGCGAATGTATTACGATACCATTTATGTGTATGATACCACTTTTTTGAATAAGAAGATGATTGTTGATACTACTTTTAATTTGAAAGATGCAGGTTCAGGTAATTCTAATAATGAATTTGCACATTGGTTTTTGGAGGAGCACCTATCTAGCGTCCCTAATGCAAAGTCCCATACTTTTTTCAATCGAAATAGAGTGTATAATTCTTATGTTAATAACTCGAAGGTAGAGTTGAAAGCGGTATATACGGATCACCAATTTTGGGAGGTTTTTGATTTTCAATTCATCGAAGGAGTTGGATTTAATGAACAAATGGTAAGCAATGAAGAATTGGTTGCTGTAATCACTGATGATTTGGCAGATCAATACTTTGGTCGTAGAAGTAATGTACTTGGTGAAATTGTTGAAATGGATAATCGTAATTTTAAAGTAATTGGTGTCATTAAACCAGCAGGAATGATGTTGCTTACTATGGATATTTCTGTACCCTACACACATGACCACATTGATTTGAAAAATCGAGATGATTATGGATTCGGAAGTTATATGGCACTATACATGGGAGACTCAGAAGATGCGGTTCCTTTGATGAAGGAAGACATTAAATTTATTAATTCCAATTCTGAAGTCCCAGCAGAAGCGCAAGCGGATTATGATATTATTGAGTTTAAGCCGTACAGTTTTCCAGAAACTTATGCGGGCCAATTATTGGATATGGACGATGAAGTAAAAAGTCTCCAAATAATGAAGTGGGTGATTTATTCTCTGATTGGTTTTTTAATCTTATTGCCCACCATAAATTTAATAAACCTCAATGTAAGTCGGATTATGGAACGCAGTTCTGAGATTGGCGTTCGTAAGGCCTTTGGCGCTGATCGCACTAACATTTTAATTCAATTTATTGTTGAAAATATTGTTCAAACCCTACTCGGTGGATTATTGGGTTTTGCATTAGCCTTCCTTGCGATCTATTTAATTAATGATACCAAGCTGATGGGAGATGTTGTTTTGAAAATTAATTTTCGCTTCTTCTTCTATAGCATTGTGATATGTCTTTTGTTCGGATTACTTAGCGGACTTTTACCTGCCTATAGAATGTCCAAAATGCATGTTGTCTCAGCCCTAAAACAGAAATAGTTATGATCAAACATATATTTACTTTAATTTGGAATAAAAAAGGTGCTAACAGCCTTTTACTAATCGAAATACTTTTAGCTTTTATTGTATTATTTGCAGTACTCAGCTTTGTATTTTACAACACAGATCGATTGGATGATCCACTTGGATTTGAAACTGAAAATAGAAAGTACATTCGTTTTGGAGAACTGGATAATTTGAATGATTCCACTAGAACCTTCGCGTTGGAAGAATTGAAAAGACAATTATTAGATCTGGAATTAGTCGAAGAAGTAGGGTACGGACATCAAGCCGGCCCATTCTCTGGAAGTAGTTGGTGCAGCGGTAACAATGATCTAGGATATCAAATCCAGGCCTGTTATGTTGTGGTGGATGAAGATTTTATTCCAGCTAATGGTATGAACATTATTGAAGGGAGAGCATTTAGCGAGGAAGATCTAAATGCTAATTATCAGTTGATGATCGGCAATCAGACTTTTATGAAAGAATCTTTCGGTGAGAAAAATATGATTGATAGTATCATTCCTTATGATGGTCAAGACACTAAGATTATTGGCATCATGGACGAATTCAAGTACAATGGGGAATTCGAAGAAAGCAGCGGCCGAATACTATTACTTCGAGATACCGCATATAACGGATTCGCTAAATTTACAAATGCCTATTTAAAGATGGATCCATCAGCGGATGTGGCCTATGAAGAGCAAATTAGTAAAATTGTACAAAGCACCCTTAAGACTTCTAGTTTCTCAATCCAAGATGCGCCACTTTTGAGAAAACGTGCGAATATGCAAACTTGGATTTCCATCGTCGCGCTGTTGTCGGTCTGTTTGTTCTTGTGTATCAATGTTGCATTGGGTCTATTCGGTGTTTTATCTTACTCTATCAGCCGAAGAAAAGCCGAGATTGGATTGAGAAGAGCCATTGGAGCTCATTCCGGAGCCATTGTTCAACAGTTTACGATGGAAGTTTTGGCGTTGGCTGGAATGGCTTTGCTATTCGGTATTATTATGGCCGTGCAAATTCCTATCTTCGATGTAGTAGATGTTCCCGATAATGTTTTCTACAGAGGAATTATATATTCGACGATTGTGGTGGTGTTGGTGGTGGTACTATGTGCCCTGTATCCGAGTATTCAGGCTTCTAGAATTCATCCGGCAACAGCATTACATGAAGATTAGTCGATTAATAGTCGAGAATACTTTTATTTTGAGTAATTTTCTTTTCAGGAAATACTAGAACTAGATGCAGAAAATATTAGTCATAGACGATGATCGAACGGTCTGCAAAAGCTTGGAACTTTTGTTGAAAAAATCGGGCTATGATTGTCAAAGTGTTCCGCTACCAAATGTGGCATTGGAAAAGGTGCAAGAATGGAAACCGGACCTTATTTTACTGGATATGAATTTCAGTATTGACACTTCTGGTAAGCAAGGCTTAGCCATGTTGAAAAGGATTAAAGAAAGTCATCCCGATATCCTAGTTATTTTGATTACCGGTTGGGCGACCTTGCAGTTGGCTGTTAAAGGAATGAAACTTGGAGCCAAAGATTTCTTAGCTAAACCTTGGGATAATAAACATCTCCTGGCATCCATTGATACGGCAATTTCCATTTATGGTAATCGCAAACTAGAGGCCACTTCTGAAAAAGAAGCCGATGAGCATATTATTGGTCAAAGCCCAGCCTTCTTGGAAGTATTAAAGCTAGTAGATTCAGTATCGCGAACCAACGCAAGTATACTGATCACTGGAGAAAGCGGAACTGGAAAGGAAATTATTGCCGAAGCTATTCATCTACGGAGTAAACGGAATCAACGACCATTCGTGAAGGTAAACTTGGGAGGTATTTCTACTTCCTTATTTGAAAGTGAAATGTTCGGTCATGTTAAAGGTGCGTTTACTGATGCACAAGCAGATCGCGAAGGAAGATTTACCAAAGCGCATACCGGAACTATTTTTCTCGATGAGATCGGAGACCTAGCGCTCGAAAGTCAAGTAAAGTTGCTTCGAGTATTACAAGAGAAATCATATGAAGTGCTGGGGAGTAGCGAAACGGTAAAAACGGATGTTCGCGTAATTAGCGCTACCCATCGTTCATTGGAAGAATTAGTTAGCTCAGGTGGATTCAGAGAAGATCTTTTTTATAGGATAAATTTAATTCAGATCAAAATGCCGTCGCTTTCTGAGCGAAGGGAAGATATTCCTTTGTTGGTTAAGTATTTCGTCAAACATGTTTGTATTAACTATGAGATCGAAAAGCCATATATTACGCAAGACGCATTTGATTGGTTGTCAAATCAAAGCTATGCCGGAAATATTCGTCAACTCAGAAATATTGTTGAAAGAACGGTACTGCTGAGTGAAAATAAAAAGAAACTAGACATCAAAGATTTTCAAGCAAATATGTTGATCGCTAAAAGAAGTCTTGATAAAATAACGCTTCCTAATATTGGTGAAATGACCCTCGATGAATTGGAAAGCAGCATGATTAGAAAAGCCTTAGCTTTTCATAACCATTCCATAAGTCAAACTTCTCGTTCTCTTGGACTAACTCGTAGCAGTCTTTATCGTCGCATGGAAAAATACGGGATCAAATAAAACACCTATCTTAAAGCATGCCATTAAGGTTTCGATACTTTCTTTATATACTGTTCATCCATGTAGTGATTGGTTGGC
>CALGJW010000077.1 GCA_937930025.1 uncultured Saprospiraceae bacterium
AGGTAGCGTTGGAGGAATATACGCTGTCAAGATTTTGTCCAAGGTTGTTTCTAAGCCATCATCCATTGCCTGATTGATGCTTTCTAGACTAGCTCCAAAGTTCGTTCTAGTTAATAAGTGCCGAGCAGCAGCATAATCGAAAGGCCCTGAATAGGCTTGTAAATCACTGACAGTGAAAGCAGTTCTTTGCTTTTTAGCTTGTAATTCAAGAACTTTATTTCTACCAAAAAATGCTTTTCGATCCATAACCTGAAAATTATGGTAAATGCAAAATAGCAAGACCAAACTATATCAAAACAAATGGAAATCCAAGCACGTTAACACTAGAGAGTGGCATTTTTTTGAAAAAATATTGCGTAACTTACTGTAAGCCAATACTTTGATTATTTAATGTGCCTTTTGGCTTTAAAGGGGCTAAATTCCGTAAACTGAGTCTTTCTTTGAATGTTATACTACCTATGTGGAAGTTTCTTTTTACCATTAGTTTCGTATTGTTTTCATTGGGTTGTCGCCATTCTATTCCTTTGGAGAACTTAGACTCTCCAATAGAGGAGTCCTCCATTCAATACTTAGCTTTGGGAGATTCTTACACCATTGGACAATCTGTTTTGGAAGAAAATCGCTACCCGAACATTTTGACAGAAAGGTTGATGGCTGATGGAGTGGAGATAAATGCGCCAAAAATTATTGCGAAGACTGGCTGGAGAACAGATCAACTAAAGGCTGCTATCGAAGCAGAAATTTCTTCTGAGCAATTCGATTTAGTTTCTTTATTGATTGGTGTAAATAATCAATTTCAAGGAAGAAGTATCGAAGACTATAAAATTGAATTTCAGGAATTATTAGAGCGTGCGATTGAATTAGCACAGGGAGATAAAAGTCGAGTCTTTGTGCTTTCAATTCCTGATTATGCCTTTACGCCTTTTGGACAAACTGCTTCAAATAGCGATTCGATTTCAGCAGAAATTGATGCTTTCAATTTAGCCAATGAGACTATTAGTTTAGCATTTGATGTAAGCTATTTTGATATCACACCAATTTCCAGAACAGGATTGATGAATCCTCAGTTAGTAGCTTCAGATGGACTTCATCCTTCCGGCCTGATGTACGCTGAGTGGGTCGATTTAATTTATGATGCTGTGCTATCCAAATTGAAATAGGAATAGCGCTAAACAGAAGCATTAATTCCTATTCTTTCCAAAATTTGAGGATGATGTTCTACTCCTAACCAACGCAATACATTGTCCTGCCAAATATTTTCGTATTCCTGTTCGTTGATGATATCCTTTTTGATTGCCAAATCCAAAATCTTTCCTGGATAAGAACTTTGCGGTTCACTTTGCATTTCGCCCAAAGGATAAGGATCATCTAGTCCCATAATAATTTGCTTAGTGCCATTTCTGCGAACCATCAATTCCAAGGAATCGGTATCATGAACTAGGGTGTCAAAGAAAACACTAGGATGTCCAACAGCATTCCGAGGATGTGTTTTTCCTTCGAACAAATCTGGTCGTCCATCAAAGCCTTGGATTCTTCGCCCTAGATTCATTTGAGCTAATTGCCCTCCATGGGCGAAGCAAACTCTCATGTTTGGGTACTTATTATGGTATCCATTCAACGTATAAAAATGATAGGAATCTGCACACTGCGCTAGCATCCACACCAGATGAAATCGCCAAGCGGTATTTTCAAGCTTAATAAATTTCTCTCCATCGTAAGGATGTATTTCTACGGCCAATTTGAACTTATTTGCTAGTTCGAAAATAGGCTCACATTCCTTGTCAAAAATGCATCTCCAAGTTCCAATGGAATCCATGTAGTGCGTGGGAAGGCATAGTACGTTCAATCCAAGAATATCAACACAGCGTTCCATTTCCCAAAGGGCGGATTTTATAAAGCCTGCATGTACTACAAAACCACAGGTAAATTTATCTGGATGATCATGTTGCACCTTGGCATTAAAATCATTTTGAAAACGAAGTACTTGTTTCATTTCCTCATAGCGCAAACCATTGCCATAGAGTTGAGAGAGGTTAAGTACAACAGCATGATCTATTTTATTCTCAGCCATCCACTCCAGTTTTTCGTTGAGAAAGAAACTTTTGTCTGTGACTGGACGCTTCCAATTTTTTTGATGCATAAACTTTCGATCATCGTCAATCCAGAAGATTTCCTGATCTTTCATGAATTGAGGTATCTGCTCAGGATAGGGGAGGAGATGAGAATGGCCGTTTATTTTCATGGTTTTATGCAGTAATGTTAAAGGTAAAGATAAGGAGATTTGTGTAAACGAATTTTTTTGTTTCTCGGAAAAGTAAGAAATATGAAAGCCCGAGTCAAGATAACAGAAGCGATGAATTAAAAGGCCACAATGATCAAAACCCCTTGATATTCAAGGGGTTTTGTTTTTAGTATGGAGCTATGAAAGGTACTTCTTGTTTTACGTATTACAATTTATATGCCAGTGTTATATGTTATGATTAACAAAAAAAAGCGCTTCACCTGATTGAGGTGAAGCGCTTTTGAAGGACAATAGGATAGTGTCTTTGGGTTAGTTCCCTAAAGCTTTAGCATAAGCCGCAGGATCGCCTAAAATTTTAACTGCTTCCTTTATCTCTGGATCATTCTTTAAGCCTACCTCAATTTTACCTTTTTGATAATGGAATCTACTAGCGATATCTTTTTCAATCAGATTTATGATCGTGGCTTTATTATTCAACAGATCTTCTTTCTTAGAATTTTTAACGATAGTTTCCAAAGCAGTTATTTGAGCAGACATTTCATCTTCCAATCCTTGTTCTTTTGATTGCTTTTGTAATTTCTTTAATGCCTTTTCTGTCTTCGTTTCGTATTCGAAGTTTTTTTCGTCAACAAATGAAAGGAACTGATCAAAGTCGGAAAAATTCATTGTTTTAGGGTCTCCCATTTCTTCTTTCCCCGCAACATACTGCGTAACGAAATCAAAGATTACAAATTTATCTTCCAACTCTTCGACGACATCTTCATTTTCTCCTTTCTTCAATTTTATATCAGGAGTAACTCCGCCACCATCTAATACTTTTCTTCCGTTTCTAGTTTTGAAAAGTTGACGTTCGTTATCAGGAATATCTTTTGGTTCGCCATCTTCATATTCTACTCCTTGGATACATCGACCACTAGGAATGTAATACTTGGCGGTAGTCATTTTAACCTTGGAATTATATCCAACATCCTTTGTATTCTGAACCAATCCTTTTCCATAAGAACGTTGGCCTAATAGTACGCCACGGTCTAAATCCTGTAATACACCTGAAACGATTTCAGAAGCAGAGGCTGAACCTTTATCAATCAAAACCACCAAAGGAATTTCTTGATCTATTGGCTGATTTAAAGTTTTAAAGCTCCTATCCCAGTCTACCACTTTTCCTTTTGTTGTAACTACTAATTCCCCTTTTGGTATGAATACGTTAGATACATTTACGGCTTCCGTTAAAAGTCCACCTCCGTTTCCACGCAAATCAAATATTATTCCTTTTAAGTTCGGATTTTCTTCCTTCAAACTTTTCAAGGCATTTGCCACATTTTTACCGGCATCTCTGGTAAAAGTCGTTAATGCAAAATACCCGATGTCGTTAGAAACAAATCCTTGATAAGGAACATTTGGTACTAATACTTCGTCGCGTATTAAAGTAATCTTTAGTGGTTCGGGAGTTCCCGGCCTCTTTACGGTAAGATTGATTTGTGTTCCCGGGAATCCTTTTAAGATATTGCTCACATCATCAGCAGATTTTCCCTTGGAAGACTGACCATCTATTTCCATCAACTTGTCCCCCGCACGCAGTCCAGCTTTTTGAGCAGGACAATTTGCATAAGATTCAGTGATAGTTACGAATTCACCTATCTGTTTGATCTGTGCACCGATACCATTATACTTTCCATCAGTAATGTATCGAAATCTTTCAATTTCTGTTTCAGAGATATAGTTAGTATATGGATCTAATGAATGCAACATGGCATCTACCCCTGTACGCATCAAACTCGCAGGGTCAAGATCGTCTACATAATGAGTATTGATCTCCTTATACAGATTTGTGAAAATCTCAATGTTTTTAGAAATTTGAAAATAGCGATTGTGGTCGCTGCTTATCGTTGACATGAACAAAAGTGCCAAACAACTAATTGCAACAATTTTCCAAGAATTTTTTATCATTATCTGGTAGTTAAAATAGGAATGTAAGCTAAGTCTTATAAGAACGATATTTTCCGCTCCTATTGCCTTTTCAAGGTAGAAAAATACCAAAAGCTACTGCATATAGCCAAAACCTTAACTTTTAAAGGAATTTAGGCAATGTATAGTAGCTAAAGTATATATGATTTAAAGACTAAAAATAGTGCCAGATTGCCTGAAATGCCGATAGAATAAGGGATTTTGAGTAATTCTTAGAAGAAATAGTAGTATTTGGCCAACTTGATTCCAATAGCTAGCGAGTTATTGAATAATCGTTCACATTGTTTGAAAGGAAAAAAAATAGCTTTACTGCGTAAAAAAACAAAGAAGCCTATACCAAATCGGCACCTAGGCATCTATCAAAAACGAGCTAACCAATTGTAATAATTCTGTTGGCCGTTCGGCATGAACCCAATGCCCTGCTTCTAAACTTTCTAGCTTTGCATTCGGAAATCTGCCCAAATAGGCTTCGTCCAACACTGTAGGAAGATAGTTGGACTTATTTCCGCGGATGAATAGCGATGGGCCTTCGAAAGTCCCTTCCGGCATAGGTGCCAAAATTTCAGCATAAGATTCATGCAAGGATTTCAGATTCATTTTCCATCGAAAACCTCCTTCTGGATTCCGACTTAGATTTTTCATCAGAAATAATCTAACTCCTGGCTCAGCTATAAATTTCCCCAGATGTTCCTCTGCTTCTGCTCTGGATTCGAGAGTGGTTATTGGAAGAGACAACATTGCTTCAAAAATGCTATGATGGCCAGCCTTGTTTTCCCCAACTCCCATATCTACCACGACTAGCTTATCTACAAAGTCCGGTTCTGATAGCGCCAATTGCATTACCACTTTTCCTCCCATGCTATGTCCGAGAAAATGGGACTTATAGATCCATTGGCTTTCCAAAAATTCCCGCAAATCTTCCGCCATCAGGGCATAGCTGAATGCTGCATCATGCGGAGAGCGACCATGATTTCTTAAGTCAACTAAATAAACAGTAAAATCATTGGCCCATTTTTTTCCCAAGGTTTGCCAGTTGTCCAACATGCCGAATAGCCCATGACAAATTACCAAGGGAGGACCAGAGCCAAATGATTTGTAATTGAGTTTCATATTGCGCTCAAAGGTAGTAATTGTTAAAGGTATAAATCTGATCGATATTAAATCTGTCGGCAGTAATTTGATTGAAAGTAGTATGTTAAGTATATTTAGGGAAAATAATAATCTCCATGTTTATATTTAGATCCTTTTTATTCTTTACGATTTTTCTGCTAAATTATTCAGTGCTTCAATCTAAAGACTATCCAATGGAATTTGGAAAAGTTTCAATTGAAGAAAGAATGATGACTGATTTTGATTTTGATCCTTCTGCAGATGCAGTGATATTATGCCGATATGGGAACATTGGTGTCGAGGAAACTGCAACTAGATATGAAGGAGAGATTTTTCTTATGCGAAGAATAAAAGTGCTGAAGGAAACCGGTAAATCTTACGGAGACATTTATATTCCATATTATCATGGGAACAATTTAGAAAGAATTGGAAATATTGCAGCCATAGTTACTCAGCCGGATGGAACGACATCCAAATTAGACAATAAAGATATTTTTAGAAGGAAATTGGATGAGAATTATTCTGCCGTTAGTTTTGCCATACCTAATGTGAAAGTTGGATCGGTAATCGATGTGAAATACAGCGTAACTACAGGAAATGTGGGTGAATTGCGACGTTGGTATTTTCAAGAAGAATTGCCAGTAGTTCATAGCGAATTGGATTTTCGTCCCAGTGACTATTTTGCTTATAAATATTTTGTGCAAGGATATGCTTTGGCGGATGTTGCTCCAAAAAAGAGCGAAAAGTATCCTGTTGAAGTAGATATTAACAAAACCAATTTTGTGTTGAAAAATTTGCCTGGAATGAAGGAGGAGCCCTATCTGTCTTCTTTGAAAAATTACAAGGCACATATTAGATTTCAATTATCTTCAGTTCGATACGCAGATGGTTCTACGAAAATATATTTAGAAGACTGGGACGGATTTACCAATAGCTTTAATACGGGGAGGTTTCGGGGAGATAGGTATAAAATTAAGAAGAACTATAAAAATCTTTGGACAGGTTTTGAAGGAAGCATTAAGGCGGAAGATTCTGATCGTCAAAAGTTGATAAAAGCCTATAAATATGTGAATGAAAATATTGTGTCTAATGGTTATATTTCAACTAGCTCATCAAAAACAATCAATATTTTACTAAAAGAAAAAACTGCTAACTCTGCCGGACTTTCTTTTGCAATGATTGCTTTACTGAGGGAGATGGGAATGGAAGCGTATCCTGTTTTAATCGGAACCAGATCGGATGGAAATTTAATTTTAGAGGCTCCAATTGAAGATCAATTTAATCACACATTAGTATATGTAGTTGTAGATGGAAAGGGGCAGTTATTAGAAATGGGGAATCTTGACCGTCCTGTCGATTTTTTGTCCATTAACGCATTGAATAAATTTGGGTTATTAATGAAGGATGATATGTGCGAGTGGATTCCACTCAAACCTACACTGTCTAAGAGTCTTATGATGAATGTTTTAACCATTGAAGGAGATTACCTAGTTGGGAATTTTAAATCTCAATTTACAGGTTATGAAGGTTTGAGATTAGAACAGGATTTTGAAGAAGGAGTTAAAAATTTATTTGAGAATGTATATGCAGGGGCAGAAATTTCGAATTATAATGTTGAAAAAGTTTCCTTGGATAATCCAAAGAATAGAGCTTCGCTAGATTATAAGGTTGTACTAGATAAAGTGGATGATTTGATTTTAATAAACCCAACACCATTTTCAGACTTTGTTGAAAATCCTTTTACCGCGGAGAATCGATATTATCCTATTGAATTCACCCACCCTTTTCAAGAAAAATCAATTTTTAAATTTGAAGTTCCCGACGGATACGTAATTGAGTCTTTACCTAAATCTGAAATAGGAAAATCTCCTGACGGGCAGATTTCATATGAATACTTAGTAGAACAATCTGGAAATACCATTAATGTCTTGAATACGCTGACCGTTAATCAAACTGAATTTACAGTTGCAAGTTATGATGTCGTTAAATCGTTTTTTAATGATTTTGCAGATTTAATACAAGAGGCAATTGTCTTGAAAAAAACGAACAATTAATATGTCAAGGTGGATTCTTTGTAGTTGGTTGGCACTATTGTTTTTTTGGACAAAAGACGTTAATGCACAATTTGAATATGCGGCAAGTTTAATTTCCGACAGCCTTCTTGCTAATGTGCATACTGTGATACGGAAGGATATTTTAGATATTACGGTGAAAAGTCCGAGTGAAATGAATTGCAAGGCAGTATTTGCTGTCACAATCCTCAATGATCAAAGTGGTGCTAATATTTATTATAAAAGTTTTGATGCGAAAACGAAGATAGATGCATTTAATGCCAAATTATTCGATGCTAGTGGTGTTCGAATCAAAAGCTTCTCTAAACGTGATGCTGCAAACATCAATGCTATTTCAAGCTACTCAATCTATGAGGATGACAGAGTCTTAGCGCATGAAATTATTCACAATGAATATCCGTATACCATAGAATTTGAAATAAGTTATAAGCAAACTGCTATTTTGGATTTGCCAGACTTTAGTTTTAATTCTTATCGGAAATCATTAGTTCACGCAAGAAATTCTATCACAGTTCCTAAAGATTTAAATATCAAATATGAATTGCGAAATGGAGCACCTGAGCCAACAATTCTAAACAGCGGAAAAGAAATTAGCTACACCTGGGAGGTAAGAAATTTAGTGGGACAAAAATGGGAACCGTTTAGTCCAACGGCTGACCAATTATTCCCTTTTGTTTCAATAGTTCCATTGCAGTTCAAATATGATAATTGGGAAGGGAGCACCGAAAGTTGGAATTCTTTTGGGAAATTCTTTTATGCCTTGGGAGAAGATAGAGACCAAGTTTCTCCAGTCTTGACTGAAAAAGTAAAACAGTTAACAGAAGGGCTTGCCACGGATGAAGAAAAAATAAAAGTGCTTTACAATTTTCTTCAAAAAAGTACTAGATATGTGAGTGTTCAATTGGGTATTGGCGGTTGGCAGCCGTTCGATGCAAGTTATGTAGAAGAAAATGAATACGGTGATTGTAAAGCGCTTTCTAACTATATGCATGCTCTTTTGAAAATAGTCGGAATTACATCTTATCCCGCGATAATTTATAACAGTTCAAAAAGAAAACCTTCTTTAAAACCCGATTTCCCAAAGCTTTTTGGAAATCATATGATATTGTATGTTCCGGATTCTGAAACTTGGTTAGAATGTACAAGCAGCTCGTTACCTCCAAATTATATCGGGGAAGGTAATAGTAACAGAATGGCATTATTGCTCAAACCAGAAGGGGGAGAGTTGATTTCAACGCCAGCATTAAATGCAGATGAAAATATGCTGCATAGAAAAGGAATTGTTCAATTAAACTTAGATGGCTCCGTAAACTTAGAAGTTCAATTTAAATTTACTGGTAGTCTTCATGATAGATGGAGGGCGATTGCAAAAGAAAGTACCAACAAGGAACAGAGATCAGAATTTGGAGAATATATAGGGTTGAACAATTGCAAAGTTGAGCAGTTAAGCATTGAGGTAAATTCAGATCAGCCGGAAGTGACAATTGCCGCCACATTAATTATCGAAAAGTACATGAGAAAGATCGGTAAACGATTGGTCTTGCCCTTGAATATATTTGGCGATTCGCCTGAAGTTCCAGAAAAAATTGAGAATAGAAAATTTCCGGTTGTTCATAGAAAAAATTATAAAATACTAGATGAGCTTTCCTACCAACTTCCCGCTCTATACACTACAGAAACTCGTGATCTAGAACCAGTTGAAATTAAAACCTCTTTTGGTGCCTACAGTAATAAAATTAACAATCTAGAGGGGAATTTAGCTTTTGAAAGAGCACTAAATTTTGCGCAAAATCAACTACCCGCCGAGCGATATGAAGATCTTCGAACCTTTTATCAAAAGATCCAAAAAGCAGATCAGCCAAAGATTTTATTAAATCCGCTCTAGGAAACCTTATTTTTCACCCATATTATCAAATTTCGATAGTAGAGTGGACAATGAATGCTAATTTATTACCTTAGCTATAGTTTCAATAACCTTTTTAGCACATGACATCAAATATTTACAATGACTTAGTGGCAGCAAGGGCTGCAGGCGAAAAGAAGTTTGTCGTGCTAATCGATCCAGATAAGCTACGATTAGGCAAGCTAGACGATGTTATTGCTTTGAGTAATGAGGTAGGAGTAGATTACTTTTTCATTGGAGGTAGCCTGATAGTCAACAATATGTTGGATAAATGCTTAGAATCTATCCGTGAAAAATGCCCAATTCCTTTAATTCTGTTTCCAGGGAATTCTTTCCAATTGAGCTATAAAGCAGATGCCATTCTATTCCTATCCTTGATTTCCGGACGTAACCCAGATCTTTTAATCGGAAATCATGTGATCTCAGCGCCATACATTAAACTAAGTCCATTGGAAATTCTACCTACCGGCTATATGCTGGTGGATGGCGGTGTACCAACCACAGTTTCTTACATTAGTAATACGCAACCTATTCCTGCTAACAAAAATGATGTGGCACTTTGCACTGCTTTAGCTGGAGAGATGTTAGGCTTAAAATTAATGTACATGGATGCAGGTTCGGGCGCTAAAAATCCAGTCCCGGTGTCAATGATTGAAACAGTAAGCGGCGCGATCAATATTCCACTAATTGTCGGCGGGGGTATTCGCACCCCGGAGCAAGCGCATGCGGATGTGAAAGCAGGAGCTGATGTAATTGTTGTTGGAAACGCAATTGAGGAAAATCCTAATTTAATTCGGGAAATGGCCGCAGCAGTAAAAGAAGGAGCCAAAGCCTCTTAGCTTAGTTTTTGTTGTATTGTCGAATCGAACACAAGTTACAAATTATGGTTTGGGAAGAAAAAGCAGATTGTCTCTCTAGTACATTCAAATTTAAAGATTTCAAAGCGGCCTTTAGTTTTATGACTGAGGTGGCGGACGAGGCAGAAAGGCAGAATCACCATCCAGATTGGACGAATGTTTATAATCGTGTTTCTTTTCGATTGAATACCCATGATGCCGGAGGCAAAGTCACCGAAAAAGATCGTCGACTGGCAGTTGCTATTTCCCAAATTTATAATAAATGTAAAACGGTATGAGTGAAATAAATTTTCAATCCAAATTGCCAATGGTTGGGACAAATATATTTACCATAATGTCCTCATTGGCTCAAGAACATGGAGCGATAAATTTATCTCAAGGGTTTCCAAATTATGATATTTCTGAAAAATTAAAATCCCTTGCCCAGCAAAATATCCAAAGCGGATTTAATCAATATGCGCCTATGGCGGGCGTGCCAGCACTGCGAGAAGCACTGGCTAATAAAATGACGAATAGTTATGGTCATTCCATAAGTCCAGAAAAAGAGATTACAATTACCGCTGGAGCTACTCAGGCTATTTATACTGCTATATCTGCGTTCATAAAGCCAGAGGATGAAGTTATCTTAATCGAACCAGCCTATGATTGCTATTCGCCAGCTGTGAGAATTAACGGAGGAAGAGTTCTTGGATATCAGCTAACTTTTCCAGACTATTCAATTGATTGGAAGGCTTTTGGAAAATTGATAAATTCAAAAACTCGAATGATCATTATCAATACTCCACATAATCCAACGGGTACAATTCTGCGAGAATCAGACTTGAACGAATTAGCTAAGTTGGTAGAGAATAAGGATATAATCATTCTAAGCGATGAGGTGTATGAGCATTTGATCTATGATGAGGAAAAGCATGCTTCAGTTTTAGCACATCCTTTGTTGAAAAAACGTTCCTTGGTTACTTTTTCATTTGGCAAAACATTCCATGGCACAGGATGGAAATTGGGATACGCAGTAGCGCCTGAATACTTGATGAATGAATTTCGAAAAGTGCATCAGTTTAATGTGTTTTGTGTGAACCATCCTTTGCAAAAAGCGATCGCCACTTTTTTGGCTGACCCAGAGGAATACAATAGTTTGGCTGGATTTTATCAAAAGAAGAGAGATTTTCTTCAGACCGCTTTAGCGTCATCTAAGCTAAAGCCTTTGTTATGCTCGGGTACTTATTTTCAGTTGTATGATTATAGTGAATTGTCCGACGAAGATGATTTTACTTTTGCTCAAAGAATCACGAAAGAATTTGGTGTGGCTTCCATTCCGATTTCTCCGTTTTATACGCATGGGTCCGACGCCAAGGTCATCAGATTGTGCTTTGCCAAGACAGAAGATGTCCTAGCTCAAGCGGGAGAAAAATTAAGTAAAATCGTCTAGGAAGATTCTTCTTTTCTAAAATTTATATCCAACATTTAATCCTACCTGGAAACGATTCAGTAAGGAAGCATTGATGATATTAATCGGGATATTGTATCCAAATTCTGTTTGTACAAGAAAATGTTTTCCAAAGACTGTTTGTATTCCAACCCGATTGGAAAGCGACCTGAGATGTAATTTGGTAGAAGGAATTTCGTTTGAAAAACTTTCGTCAGCAGAACTGTCCAGTACAATGAAAGATTCTTTGCGTACAACATTCCATGACAATTCAGGGATTAAACTTAAATAGGGTTGCACTTTCCATTTCTTAAATGGGCTATAACTTAACCCTGCTCCCAACATCCATTCTGTTTGAATGATCTGTGCTGAATTTACATTTGAATAACTAGGAGTAGTAGAAAATAAATTATCAAAAAGAGAACTTTCTGCTGGAGAAAACGCAGCCGAATTATTATTTGATTGAACATCAAAATTAATTCTTTTACGACCTAATTCAGTTTTTATGGAAAATCCTTTTGAAAAATGAAATTGATTCCACCATCTTATATTGCTAATATTTAGAGAACTGCTGGAAGTTTTTTGATCATTTTTGTTGTATTGATAGTTAGTGTAATTTGAGGTAGAAATAGCACTATCTGCTGTTCTATGATTGAGTAAACTTAAGTTGCTCAAAACATTCACTATTCCCCATCCGGCATTGGCGGAGAACCCAGTACTGAAAGTTTGAAAGCCAAACTTATTTTTCAATTTCGTTTTTGTAATAGCCAATTCCGGTGTCTTGTAACTTTTAGCTTTTAATACTGTTTCCTTTAAATCTAAAGTCGCTAATGCACTCAAATTATGATCAACAGAATTGGTATTGAGATCAGCGATTTTATTCTCTGAAGGAATTACTTCTGGTGATTCTTTTTCAGGTTTCAGCGTTTTGTTTTCCACAATTTTTTCTACAACAGATAATATGCTTTTTGGTTTTGAATTTGGGATAATTGGACTTGCTTCTAATGCGTGAAATTTGGGGTAAGTCTTTGATGGCTTAGCTGGTGATTTTTTTACCTGATTTGATTGGGTGGAAGCAGTTGAATTTGAATTTGTTTTAGGGGTATTAGTTGAAATAGTAGTGATCTGTTCCGTGGCTTCTTTTAACGGTATTTCCTGAGGCTTTTGTTCAATTTGGTCTAATTGTTCTACTTGATGTTCAAGCGCATTAATTTTCTGATGCAAAAGAATACTATTGTATGCAAATCCAATGAGGATTACTGCTGCTGCCGCAGCTCCCCAATACCACCAAACGAATAATCGCTTTTTCTTTTTTTGATCTAATTGAGATTCAACTGCTCTCCACTGTGCTTCATCAAAAGGAAAGCTTTGTGTTTCGTTAAGTTTTTCTCCAACTATGTCATCAAATGCTTTATGATCCATAACGTGCCAATTGACCGTAATTCTTTATTATTAATGTTTGTAATTTCAAGCGAGCTTTTACCAGATTCGATTTGGAGGTTCCCACTTGAATGCCCAATTTCTCAGCGATCTCTTTGTGTTTAAATCCATCCACCACATAAAGTGTAAATACCATTTTATAGGTAGGAGGAAGTTTCTGAACCATTTTCATCAAATCTTGATAATTCAATTGTTCTACCACATGATCCGATTTGCCTGGTTCGGCTACCTGAGTTATATCCAGTATCAATGGATTCTTTTGTAATTGTCTCCATCGATCTATGGAAGTATTCACTAGGATTCGCTTCAACCAAAATTTAAAAGGCCTTTCAGGGGTATACTTATCCAAATTTTTAAAAACCTTGATAAATCCATCATTGAAGACCTCCTTGGCGTCTTCTGCCGTTTTTGCATAGCGGCTGCATATGGTCATTCCGTAATTATAGAATTCCTTATACAAAGCCTTCTGCGCCAAGCGATCATTCTGGCGACATAGCTCTAAAAGCTGATTTATCTTGTTCTCATCCATAAATGGTTCCAGGTCAATAATCCTGGTCTCCTATCCTCTTTTTGAGGTATGGTTCGTTTCCTTGATAATATACACGAAAGAAATGGGAAAAGGGCTGCTTGGTAGTCTAGCTGTAAGCTACGAGCTATTAGCTTTTAGCGTCGAATAACGTGTGTCTCACCGCTATTCGACGCTAAAAGATAAAAGCTAATTGCTAATTTCAAAAGACTAATAGGTAGCTAGTGATGATTATACATTGTTATAAATAGAGCAAAAAAAAGCGAGCATGGATCAATTTTACCCCCCAATAAAAAGATCCTACTCGCTAGTTTAAGGTCACTTCTGACCTCAAGATTTTTGCATTATATCCCTATAAATGACTGATTGGAAATACTACCTAAGGGGGGGAGTATTTACCTTACAATGGGGGGAGTCGCAAAAACCAGTTTCGTTAGGTTAAACGCTTTCATATTTTTCAAAGTGAGTAAGAGGAAGCCAGCTTTACCCCCCAATATAACTGGCCCCACTCACTACTATAAGACCGCATTTGGTCTTAATTTCTATTTGTCGTTTTTGTTCAAATGCATTTCTTAAAGGGGGGAGAAATGAAACCGTTTGCTTAAAATAATGATCAGAATTAATCTGCATAATCATTGCCGCAATACGCATTTGTGGACATCTAATATTAGGCAAAGACTATGCCACTAGATGACTGAACTAAAACTAATTTGACGACTTTTTTCCTTGATTTCTATTAGTGCATTACTGTTTTTTTGATCTAACAGATTGCTATAGACCTTCTTATAACTAGAATAATCTGAAAACTCCTGAAACGGAATAGTTTCATCTAATCCTAAATGAAGTAAAATTTGAAAACATAGTCTGTTTTCCTTGTAATAAAATTTGGTAAGTAGATTTTGAACTTCCGTTCCTTTAATTTTTCTGGTAATCTGCATGTTGTGTTAGGTTGAGTTACTATTCTTACATCAACTTTGGCACCACGGAAAGCAGATTTGGACCATATAATCCGATTTTTGTGACAGGCTTTCCTTTTTTTATCAACAATTTGTCTGATATCTAAAGGGTTTAGCGTCATTATGACAGGAAAAATCCAATGGCATAGGCTTTGAACCATCCCTTATAATTAGGATTTAACCATTAAAATGAGATAACCATGCAAAAAGGGCAGATTTCGGTTCAAACCGAGAATATATTTCCCATTATCAAGCAATTCTTATACTCTGACCAGGAAATCTTCCTCAGAGAGCTTGTTTCTAACGCCATAGATGCGACATCAAAGTTGAATACCCTGAGTTCTAGAGGGGATTTTAAAGGAGAATTAGGAGATCTAACGCTTCAGATCAAATTGGATAAAGAGGCCAAAACGCTGACGATTTCTGATCGTGGAATCGGAATGACTGAAGATGAGGTAGGTAAATACCTAAATCAAGTGGCTTTTTCCTCAGCGGAAGACTTTTTGAAAAAGTATAAAGACGAAGCGAGTATCATTGGACATTTTGGACTAGGATTCTATTCTGCCTTTATGGTAGCAGACAAAGTGGAGGTGATTACCAAATCATACAAAAGAGGAAAGAAAGCGACCAGATGGGTTTGCGAAGGAAATCCAGAATATTTCATTGAGGAACATGATAAAAAAGAACGAGGTACTGATATTATCTTGCACATCTCTGATGATGCCAAGGAATATCTGGAAGAAGCTAGAATTCAAACCTTATTAACTAAATACTGTAAGTTTTTACCTTTTCCAATTCAGTTTGGGGAAAAAACGGATACAGAATGGGAAGGCGAAGGAGATGATAGGACATCTAAAGAAGTCAAATCTCCAAACATCGTCAACAACCCTAAGCCGGCTTGGAAGAAAGCTCCTCGTAGTATCAAGGAACAAGAGTACAAAGATTTTTACAACGAACTATATCCTTATAGTACACCACCTCTTTTTCATATTCACTTAAATATTGACTTCCCATTTAACCTCACAGGGATTCTATATTTCCCAAAATTGGGAAATTCGATGGAAGTTCAAAAAAACAAAATTCAGCTTTACAGCAACCAGGTTTATGTAACTGATGATGTAAAAGAGATCGTTCCAGAATTCTTGACATTATTACACGGGGTAATCGACTCTCCAGATATTCCACTTAACGTTTCTCGTTCGTATTTGCAGTCTGATGCTAATGTGAAAAAAATATCAGGATACATCACAAAGAAGGTAGCCGAGAAATTAGCAGCAATCTATAAGAAGGATAGCGAAGACTTCAAAAGCAAGTGGAAAGACCTTGGAGTATTTGTGAAATACGGAATGTTGAGCGAAGAGAAATTCCACGATAAGGCTAAGAAATTTGCTTTGGTGAAAAATACCAAAGACGAATTTTATACCATCGAAGAATTTCAAGAAAAAGTAAAAGCCACGCAAACGGATAAGCACGATAAGATTGTCTTGCTTTATTCTAACAATCCGAAAGCACATGATAGCTTCATTCAATCAGCTGTCAACCGAGGTTACGAGGTGTTAGAGATGGATACTGTTATCGACAATCATTGGATGCAACATCTCGAACATAAATTTGGAGATGTAACTTTCGTGCGTGTGGATTCTGATACCGTTGACAATTTAGTTCAGAAGGATGAAAAATTAGAATCCGTATTGAGCGAAAAGGAGGAAGCGAAGATTAAAGAAATATTCGAATCTAAAACCAAGGATAGCGGTGCTTCTGTAGTCTTGAAGGCATTAACACCAACAGATCAACCAGTGCTTATCACACGTCCTGAATTCATGCGTAGAATGAAGGAGATG
>CALGJW010000078.1 GCA_937930025.1 uncultured Saprospiraceae bacterium
CACTGCAAAAGACAATTTTTTCAATTTACTAAAGTCCGGATATTGACTGACCAAAGCTTGTTTCAATTCTGAAATTGTTTGTCCACTGAAATCGAATTCCATTTGTCTTTGAGACAAAATGTCCTTAGCAATTCCGAAAGCTGTTAATTTTACCTTCATTTGAGATAGTTAGAAAGGAAAGATAATTAAATGGATTGAGGAGAAAACTGTAAATTAGCTAATTCACCATAAAAAATGCTTTGAAGGAGATTCGAAAAATAATTGCTGCCTATGATGCTTGGAAAGGAGAAGGCATTCAGATGGCTCTAGCAACCGTTGTAAAAGTTGAAGAATCTTCGTATCGCAGAATTGGAGCGCGCATGCTGGTTGGATCATCCGGCCTTTTCGTTGGAGGAATTAGCGGTGGCTGTTTAGAGGGAAATGCACTCAAAAAAGCGCAGCTGGCGATTCATAAAAATGCTACCTCAAAAGTCGTCTACGATACATTAGAAGAAGATGATCATCAAATTGGGATCGGCCTGGGTTGCAATGGTAGAATTGAAATCATGTTTTCTCCCATCAACCAAAGTGATACACTAAATCCAGTAGAACTATTACGCAAAACAATAGAAGCCGATCAGTCCGCCTTACTTTTAAAAGTTATCGGCAGTTCAGATTCTTCGCTCTTAGGAACTAATCAATTGCTGGTAGACAAATTTCAAGAAGCTAGCATAGCCGGGTTAGATTGGAATGATCTTCAATCTGCCATTGAACTTACCTGGTCGCGAAAGAGACCGAAAGTCTTTGAATTCAAAAACAAATCAGGTGTCTCTGTAGAATTATTGGCTGAATACTTAAGACCAGAAACTAGATTAGTGATTGTCGGTAACAACTACGATGTAAACGCATTGATCGGAGTAGCTAAGGAATTAGGTTGGCAGATATCAGTCATGAGCAAAAAAGAGAAAATTTTAAAATCCATCTCTACACAAGTAGATCGGTTGTATGACTACTCTGAAGTCAGTCAAATTCCTATTGATGAATATACAGCTGTAATCCTCATGACGCACGATTACAATTGGGACTTAAACATGCTTCCGCATTTTATAAATGTCGGACTACCCTATCTTGGCTTATTAGGTCCTAAAAAAAGATTTAACAAGCTGAATGAGGAAATAAATGAAATTAAAAAGATTGGAGATCTATCCGACCATGCACACATTCATGCACCTGTAGGTCTAGATATCGGAGCAGAATCCCCAGAAGAAATTGCACTTTCCATAGCCGCAGAAATCGTTACTGTATTCAGAAAAAGAGATGCTCGTCCGTTGAAATTTCGTGCAGGTACTATTCATGAGCGGGAAGGATAATTAAAATCAATTCAATATTCTTCAAAACATTAACAAACATTAACAAAAGCATAAGAAGCTTAGAATTGTATTGTTGTAATTTGATTGCTTGTTTGAAAACCAAATGTGACAATTCAAATTATGAAACTTCTGAGTATACTCGCGTCAATTCTATTGAGCACTTTTTCATTTGCTCAATCCACTATCCAAATTTCAGGAAAGATTGTGGACGTTGAAAAAAAGGGAGTGGACCTGGCTTTGATTTCTTTACAAACCACCACTGATTCCAGTTTTGTAAAATCCGAATTCACTAACCAAGATGGCTCCTATCAACTATTGGATTTGAAAGCTGGGGATTACATTTTGAGCGTCAATCTGCTGGGTTATAAAACATTCGACCAACTCCTTACGATAAACGAAAGCAAAGTTCTTGAACCAATCGTTTTAATAACAGATGAAAAAACATTATCAACTGTAACAGTAAATGCAAAGGTCCCTTTTATTGAAAGAAAAATTGACCGAGTTGTGGTTTCACCTGATGCGCTAATAGCCAACGCCGGCAGCAATGCAATGGAGGTATTAGAAAGGACACCGGGAGTATCCATTGACAACAATGGTTCCATCTTGCTCAAAGGTCGGTCGGGAGTAACGGTATTCATCAACGACAAACCATCCTACTTATCTGGCACTGAAATGGAAAACTACCTGCGTGGACTACCGGCAGGATCCATAAAGCAAATTGAAATAATGGAAAATCCTCCAGCAAAATACGAGGCTGCGGGAAATTCAGGAGTCATCAATATTATTATCAAAAGAAACACATTAAAAGGATTCAATGGCAACACAGCACTAAGCTATCGGCGAAGTAAATACAATGGCAGCAACAATAGTTTGAATTTAAGTTACAATAAAAACAAGTTTAGTTTATACTCAAACATCTACGCTGGCTTTTGGGAAAATTTTCAAGATTTGTTTATCAACCGCTATTACCGCGACGAGGACAATACCCCGAGTCAGTCTTTTAATCAAAACTCATTCAATCAACGAAATGGCGCGTACCTTAATGGGAAAATTGGTTTGGATTTTTATCCCAGTGATCGGTTAACATTAGGGGTCTCTTTCAAAGGAGTAAATCAACCTGGTGGAAGAACAGTGGATAATACATCCCTAGTTTCTGAACCTTCAGGCATTCTCTTACAAAGGGTTGTAGCTGACAACAAGACTGAAAGCAGTTTCACTAATGGCCTGTATAGTTTTTATATTAACAAAAGTTTAGACAGCCTGGGAAGTAAAATTTCATTCGATGCAGATTATGTTCAGTATAAAACGATAAATGAACAAATTTTCAAAAACCTTATTTATGGTCCGGATGATATTATATCCTACGAAGATCAAATCAATGGTGATGTTCCTTCAGACATAAAAATTTATGCGGTCAAAACAGATTTCGAGCGACCTCTAAAAAATGGTTCTAAATTCGAAGCCGGCCTGAAATCCGCTTTTTCAAAAACTGATAATGAGGCCATTTATAGCTTAACAATTAACGAGGTAACTGAACCAGATTATGAACTAAGCAATAATTTTTTGTATGACGAATGGATCAACTCAGGTTACATTAACTATAAAAAAACAATCGGAAAAGTTGATATCCAAGCAGGGCTCCGCGGAGAAATCACAAAATTGAATGGAAGGCAACTTGGAAACATTGAAAAACCGGACACAAGTTTCACCAGAAATTATGCCTCGCTATTCCCAACTTTCTATGCGGCCATGAAACTAGACACCGCTGGAAACAATTCCTTGAACTTGTCATATGGCCGAAGAATTGACCGCCCATATTTTCAAGATCTTAATCCATTTATTAGACCCCTAGATAAATTTACTTTTTACGGAGGAAATCCAGATTTGCTGCCAACCTATTCACATAATATATCACTCAACCATTCTTACAAGGGATTTTTAAATACCTCTTTGGGCTATTCAATCACAACAGATGGTATCAATGAAACTTTAGAAATCAGAGAAGGAATTTATTACAGTCGTCCTGGAAATATTTCCTCCTCGGAAACTTTCACATTATCTGTTGATGGTAATTTTGATGTTAACAAATGGTATGGAATCAACTCATATTTAGAACTCGGCCATCGAAAGTTTAATAGTAATCTTTACACAGAACAACTAAACTCAAGTGGCAACTATGTATCCTTTTCCATCACCAACACTTTTAAATTTGGAGCTAGTTGGAAGGCAAGTTTAAGCGGAAGGTATCGCAGCAATATAGTGTCCGCTCAGTTATTGATCAAAAGTTATCACCTTATGAATTTTGGTTTAAGCAAAACCATATTGGAAAATAAGGGAAGTTTAAAATTGGCCGTTAGCGATCCATTTTACACAAGAAGAGGTAATGGCATAATTAATAATCTCCGCCTTACTGATGCGGATTGGAACAGCAAGTATGACTCTAGAAACGCTACAATTACCTTTTCTTACCGATTTGGTAATTCAGTCTCAGGAGCGAAAAAACACAATGGTTCGGGATCCGATAGCGAACAACGTCGCGTAAAGACCTAATAGAAATTCAAAATGACCCTTTTTCAAGGAGAATTTTACCTATTATAGCAAAGAATTGGAAAAATTGGCGAACTTTAAAAGAATCCGAGAAACCCAATACTCGGAAGTAATCATATTAGGAAAATAGTTAATGCTTGTAGACAACCATAATAGAATAGTAAATTACTTACGCTTAGCGGTAACCGACCGATGCAACCTGCGTTGTTTCTATTGCATGCCCGAGGAAGGAATTAATTTTGTGGAAAAAGAAGCCTTACTTAGCTACGAAGAATTGCTGAGAATAATAAATCTCTTATCTGGCTTGGGAGTTTCAAAAGTCCGAATTACAGGAGGCGAACCTTTCGTTAGAAAAAACCTCATGGGTTTTCTTACAGAGTTGGTCAAAATTCCGGGAATTACAAATGTGCCGGTCACAACCAATGGTACAGTTACTCGTAAATTTTTACCGGAACTAATCAAGTTAGGAATTACCAATTTCAATCTTAGTTTAGACACTTTGAACAAAGAGCGATTCTTTGAAATTACGCGTCGAGATTATTTTGACGAAGTCTACGCTTGCATGGAAGAGATGATCGATCAAAAGCTCACCGTCAAGTTGAATGCCGTAGTCATGAAGGATAAAAATATTGAAGATATCCTTCCTATGATTCTATTGACTAAAGAGAAAAATATCTCTGTAAGATTTATAGAAGAAATGCCATTTAATGGAGACGCCGCACACTACAAACAATTGGAGTGGAATCATTTGAAAATATTGGATCACATTTCAAATGAGTTTTCTGCAATAGATAAAATTCCTGACCCTAAATTCTCAACTGCCTTTAATTACCAAGTAAAAGGATTCAAAGGTAGTTTTGGAATTATTCCAGCATATACCAGATCTTTTTGTGGCAGTTGTAATCGATTGCGAATGACCCCTCAAGGGCTCATCAAAACATGCTTGTACGACAAAGGTGTATTTAATCTTAGAGATCTTCTTCGTTCAGGAGCAAGTGATGCAGAAATGAATACTGCTATTCTGGAAGCAGTAGGAAATCGAGCAAAGGATGGATTTGAGGCTGAAAAGTTAAGCCGAATTGGTGGAAACTCTTTCGAGTCAATGGCGTCTATCGGTGGATAATTTCTTCTAGGTCACTTCCAGAAATTATATTCCTGCTCGATTTTAAAATAGAAATTTTAATAAATGAAAAAATTGATTTTATACTTCATTTTGCCTCAGTCTCGTAGCTGTGACTATGCTCCTTAGTTAGGCTTCGTCTAAAACCAATTTTTACCATTTTCAATTCAGGAGACAATTACTGGAAGTGCCCTTTTTATTTTTCACAAAAGAATCCGATCTTTCCAAAATATGATTGCCGTAAAAACAGCTCTAGACATTATTGCACAGCATACTCGAGATTTCGGAATCGAAGAAGTTGACCTATCTGAAAGCTTGGATCGAATACTTAAAGAAGATTGGTTTTGCGATCGAGATCTACCTCCTTACAATAGAGTTACCATGGACGGCATTGCCATTCAATATCAAACCTTTGAAAAAGGTGTTAGATCCTTTCCTATTCTCGGGGTTGCTGCAGCCGGAATGAAACAAATGACCTTAGAAGATCCAGCAGGTTGTCTTGAAGTGATGACAGGATCAGTTCTACCAAATGGCGTTGATACAGTAATTCGATATGAAGATTTAGAAATTAAAGATAGCATCGCTATCCTAACGATTGATTCTATTGTAAAAGAACAGAACGTTCACTTTAAAGGCGAGGATCGAAAACAAGGAGATTTAGTTGTCAATAAAAACACAAGAATATCCTCAGCAGAAATTGGTGTGGGTGCTAGCATTGGAAAGTCAAAAGTGCTCGTGGCGAAATCGCCAAAGGTTATGGTGATTTCCACAGGGGATGAATTAGTCAAAATCGATGAAAAGCCAGAAGCACATCAAATCCGTAGGTCGAATGTCTATCGCTTAGTTACTACTTTGAAGGAGTATAAAATTCAGGCGGAATCTGACCATTTGAATGATAGCCTTGAGGAGATTCGAGAAAAACTAGCTATTTATCTGGAGGAATATGATGTCATCATTTTGAGTGGCGGTGTCTCCAAAGGTAAGTTTGACTATATCCCTCAGGTATTAGAATCGCTTAAAGTTGAGAAGTTATTTCATAAAATAAAGCAGCGACCAGGCAAGCCTTTTTGGTTTGGTAAATATAAAGATCAATGCACGATTTTCGCTTTGCCAGGAAACCCTGTTTCCTCTTTCTTATGCATGCAACGCTATTTCCACGCTTGGTTCGTTGCCTCACAAACCGGCCGTATTCCTACACCAGCTTATGCTCAGCTAATAAAGGACGTCAGCTTTAAACCGGATTTGACCTACTATCTTGAGGTAGATATTAGCTTTAGCGAGGACGGCATGCTTAAGGCAAGTCCCCAAAAAGGAAACGGCTCTGGAGACTTGGCTAATCTGGTGACCGCCGATGCTTTTATTGAACTACCGCAAGGAAAGGATTTATTCAAGGCAGGAGAAATCTATCCTGTACATTTTTATCGAAAATTATTTTAACTCAATTCTTAATTAATTTCCAATATTTACGAATAGTTTCTTGATCTGGAGCCGAACCATAAAAGGAAGAATACTTAGGGATAATTGGCGTCAACTCATTTTTATTAATCTTGCCGAGCACCTTTGACATTATGTTCGGCATTTCTTTTAACACAACTTCCATGATCGCTTCAACAGGTGAATTTGATTTTACTTGAATAGCTTGTTGATAAATAATGGCGCCATCATCTATTTTTTCGTTTATCTCATGACAGGTTATTCCTTGCTGATCTCCTTTGACAACCGCCCAAAAGATCGGCCAACGTCCCTTATTATTTGGCAAAAGGCTGGGATGAAAATTATAGATTTTTAATCCAGGAATATTTATTATTTCCTTTTTATAAATCTGAGAAGTTAGCGAGAGAATGTTTTCGATTTTTTCTTTCCGCAAAAAGTCAATAAATATTGGATCATTTACATCTCGCAATAGTTCGCAAGGGACCTTATGATATTTAGCAATTTGCCTGATAGAACTTTTTCTTCTGATTGAGTTAGGAAAAAAAATGGTTGATTTACATTTGTTAAATATATCTCGTAGCAGATAGTTCGCCATGTATTTTTTCCCTGTGATTTTAAAGCTTGTTTTAATATAGTTCCATTTATTTGCTTGAGGAGGAAAAAAAGGAGTGAAATAAATTTTTGAGATTTCAGTGGCGTGGTTCTCCAAAAAGCGATTTAAGGGGTCTAAGAAGAGTACTTCTTCTTGATTGATGATTAATATTTTTTTAGGTTTGAGCAAGCTTATATTTATTTACTTTTCGGAAAAATATTTACCGTGAATGTTAGCCACGAATTACACAAATATTCACTAAGTCAAAAATCAAAAACACGCAATATGGCCACGAATAATTGATGAAGCAATTGCTAATTTTCACGAATTCCAATGTAACAATTCGTGACCATTTTTTAAATACTACTTGGCATGATATCAAGCAAAATTCTTCCAATAATTAGACAGGTAGCTATGAGCTTTATTCTATTAGAAGTTCGTTTGAAGTCAAATTTTGTTCTTATCAATCCAATAATAAAATGTAGTCCAAACAAAATCAGGGCAGGCAATATTACACCTATAAACAATGCTCCATCATCGAAATCTCCACTTGTGATAATCATTCCCCAATTTTCACTATACCATCTAGTCCAAATTCGAGGTACCAAGTTTAAGTCTTTTAATTTTACTTCATATTCAGCTTGTTTCTTAAAAAGCTTCTTTTGACAATTCGTCTCATTGAAAATAAAATAATTCTTTTGACCGGCATTTGAAAATTCTCCTATGATGTGATTCTTATAAAAATACCATCTTTCCAAATGAGAAATAACATGCCAATACTCATCAAGTTCTACATCAGTAATTAAACACCTTATTCCTACTACATACTTATCACTGAGTTTTTCTTTACATATATCATTTCCAAAAGGCGTTTTCTGCCACCATGAACTGAATTCACCGCAGGTTGCTTCGATTGGATTCCAAATCATCAATAATAGAAATATCAATTTGGAGAGTTGCATCGACTTAAATCTATTACTTTGCATATCTAATCAATATCCCACTAATCGTCAAACCTGCTGCTGTCCCGATCAACAAAGCTGTGTCACCGTTCTTAAGCTTTCCAGTCTTTATCGCTTCATACAACCCCAAAGGAATGGAAGCAGAAATACAATTCCCATAGTCCTTCAAGATATTGATTAGTCGCTTCTCCTCCACCCCCGCTAGATGGCTAACGATTTTCATTCCACTCAAACTAGTTTGGTGCGGAATCATCCAATCAATATCAGACATCTGGTACGTTTTATCCTTAAAAAAGGCATCTAAGTATTTTGGAGTGACCTTTTTTGCTTCGCGCAAAAGCTTCGTTCCTTGCATTTGAAAAGAATGAAAAGCTTCGTCATAAGGATAATTTTTAAAATCATAAACATTTCCGCCGCCTTTGATAATTGTTGCGTGTACCGTTTCGGAATATGTTTTTGCACAATAGTTAATCATCCCGGCATCTGATTCTGTTGCACTCACAATAGCTGCCACTGCTGCGTCTCCGAATAAAGAATAGGTTTCATGATCTTTGCTATTAAGTCGTTTGGAACTCAACTCTGAACTCACAATTGCAACGTGTTTATAATTTCTTGAATTGATTAAATAAGCCGCATGATCTAATGCAGTTACAAAGCTTGTGCAAACGGTATTGATATCTAAACAAGGGAAGTCTAAATTTTTCGCTTCTTCAAATTCATTTTTAATTAAGCAAGAACGATTTGGAATCACATAATCGAAGGAAGCGGCTGCGGCAATGAGACAGTCCACCTTATCCAATTTTATATTAGCGTCTTCCAATGCCGCTCGCAAGGCTGCTGCGCCCATAGTGGTACTAGACTCCTTAATAACATGATAGCGGGTTTCTACGCCTATCCTTTTCATAATCCAACCAGTCGGCAAGTTTAATTCTTTCTCAACATCTTTGCTACTTACTTTTTTTGAAGGTAAGTAACGTCCGACTCCGCTTATGGCAAATGATTGATTCACTTTCATGTATTCTGCACTTTATACTTTTCATAGGTTTCCAAGCAATGGCAAGGAATGATAACAACCTGTGGATTATTTATATGGAATTGATTTAAATTCGATAGGCTCTTTTTAAAATCTGACCAAGAGTGAAAAAATAAACGCACCAAACTGCTTGGCAGATGCATATTTTGATAATTTTCTTTTACCCATGCAGCATCAGCTGCCATCAATATTTGGCCTTTCTCTGTATTTAGCAAAGCTCCTATTTGGCCTTTCGCATGCCCGCTAAAATCACAAAGTTGGATGGTACCATCTTCAAAGAGATCAATTAATTTCCCCAGGTTGGCATCCTCCTTTTTTCCCTTATTAATTTCTATCAATTTCATTCGTTCCACAAAATCATCTGGCATCAACCCTGGCAAAAATGCTCGTCTCGTAGCAGGAATGCCGCTGGCGTTTTTAACATCGAGGTAGGCCTTTTTTTCACAAACAAAAATAGCATTTGGAAAATCGCGTAAACCACAAATATGGTCGGCATGAAAATGAGAAATAATAATATAATTTATATCAGCTGGACGAATTCCTTTTTGATTTAATTGAAAGTGTGCCTCCTCTTCGTCAGAAATAAATGTCGGTGTGGCAAGTGCATAAATCTTTGCTGAATAGTTCTTAGTCTCTTCGAAAAATCTTTTGGTATACCCTGTGTCAAATAAAATATGTCCGTGAATAGGATGATGTAGATAAGCCCAGGTGGCATAAAAGCGAATTTCCTTTTTCGCAGTGCCTCGCAACGCATAGTGTTGATGCGAAGTGCAATATCCCGAACTTCTTAATTCAAACTTCAGTTGGGTCATGCCTTATTATTTTTATACCAATCTACAAACTCCAATACTGCATCTCTGGTAGAAAATTTTGGCTGATAGCCTAATTTCTCTTTAGCCTTATTCACATCCATCGTAAAATTCATGGCTAATATTCCAATGCCATACTGGGTGAGCGCTGGTTCTTTATTCCCATTAAACACTGCTAATTTTTCGGAAAAATAGGCGACTAGGTTTGCCAACCAAAAAGGAACTTTTTTTGATACTGGTTGAAGGCCCAACCCTTTCAAGACTTCATTGATTTCTTCCCATAAGTAAATAGCTTCATCATTGGTAATATTGTAAGATTCACCCATTGCGTTGTCCGGTGCTTGCAAGCAACAATCAACGGCATGAATGACATTAGCAACTGCGGTAAGATCCACCTTGTTTTTTCCGTCTCCAATAATTTTCAATTTGCCCATCTCATAGGCATGCAAGACCCTAGGCATAATCACTGTATCCTCTGCGCCGACAATTGCTCTTGGTCTTAAGGCCACGGTTTGAAAATCTGGGGTATTCAAATCTAACACCATTTTTTCTGCTTCCAACTTAGTCACCGCATAGGCGTTCACTAACTTTTTCGGCAATGGATCAGATTCTTTTACTTTCCATCTTTCCTTGTAATTAAAATAAACACTTGGCGTTGCAATAAAAACGAAACGCTTACAATTTTCGGTTTTAGAAATATTTAGCAAATATTCCGTTGCCTTTACATTGGCTTGATAAAACTGATCGTAGGTTCCCCAGGGAGAAGAAAGGGCCGCACAGTGAATCACGGCATCTACACCCACCAATAATTTTTTGCAAAAACTTTCATCGGTTAAATCGCCTGCCAAAAAATTACATCCTATTTTTTCAAATTCGGCTTTTCTTATTGAACGTCTACCTGTTCCTAAAAACTCAATGTCGGGATACTTTTCGGTTAAGCCTTTTAGCACTCTACCACCCAGAAAACCAGAAGCTCCGGTCACTACCACTTTTTTATATGTCAGTTTATTTTTGGATTCCATGCTAGTCTAATTGACCGTTCCACTCAATGAAATAGGTTGTTGCCTGTTGAAAGGTAATACCTTTCCGCAAGGCCAGGAAAAAAAATTCAACTATACTGAATCCTTGAAGCAAAAAAGGCTTGATGTCCTTCGGATCATAGATAGCGTCTTTGGCTTGATAAAACAATTTGTCCAATAAATATTTTGGTTTAATAAGTGCTAGTGGCAATTTAATTGTCTTTGCGATTCCATCATCCTGGATAAAAGTGTTTTGTTCAAAAAAAGCGTTTGCCAGTTTTTGGTTTAATAGATGTGCACCGCTAGTCGCTCGGGGATTACATTCAATCACATAATATTTATCGACTTTGTGAATAAAATCAAATGAAAGTTGTCCATGAAAATTGATGCTGGCGCCAAATTTTTTAATTCGTTCTTCTAGCTCAGGAACCTGAATCGGTTGATAATAAATTCCTGCACCAATACCC
>CALGJW010000079.1 GCA_937930025.1 uncultured Saprospiraceae bacterium
AAGTAGAATTAACTTAACTAATACTTCAGGGTTTGGTGCTATTGCTGAGTTTATCATTATCATGGAAGATGATATTCTGCGAAATACAGCTAGTAACAATAGCCGCGCAGCAGCAGTTCCGTTTGAATTCTCTATTACTAATGTGAAAATGATTAATGTAGAAGGAAAAGAGATACTCACTAGTCCGCGAGCCGGAACAGCCTTTGTGATTGATACCGGAGTTTGGACGTATGATCAATCTTTAGAATCTGCTGTTCATGTTTTTCCAAACCCTATCACTGGATCTACCATCTTGAATGTGCAATCAGAATTAAAAATTTGGACCTATCAGCTAATCGATATTCATGGCAGAACTATTTCATTGGGAGAACTAAATAACTCGCAGGTAAGAATACCGGAAGTTTCTCCTGGGCTTTATCAACTGAGATTAATCACTACCGATGAAAGAATTGTTATGAAAAAAGTGCTAGTGCACTAAATTGCAACTGCAAAAATATTAAGTTAACACATCCATGTGGGCGAAGTACATTTGTACTTCGCTTTTTTTTTTTAATATCCCTTTCTTATCAAAATTTTAGATACATTTTCTTTAAATCAAATCTTCAACTAAAAATCACCACTTCGAAGTACTAACAATATCTTTCATAGCCCTAATTAAGTCGGTTACATAAAACCTAATTCATTTCTCAATCAAGTAAAGTTAAATTACTTACATTTATAGCTTACCATTTTATCATTTTCAACATGAAGCGAAGAAGTTTTATATCGAAATCAGCGACATTAGGACTTGTAGCTGGAACAATTGGTTGTGCGAATACGGAGGCCAAAGTGAAAACGCAAGTCTCAGCAGAAAAAAGATTTCAAAACGGTCGTAGCCCATGGCCTATTTGTTTAGATACCTTTACCATCCGAACAGCGGGTGATTTAGGAAAAAAAGTGGACATCGCCATTGAAGCGGGATATGATGCCATTGAGCCTTGGGATAGTGAGTTGAAAGAATATGAAGAAGCCGGCGGCGACTTAAAAGTTTTGGGTAAAAAAATTAGAGATGCCGGACTTTTTGTTCCGTCAATGATCGGACTTTGGGGTTGTATGCCAGAAGATGAAGCTGCTTTCCGAGCCTCTTTACCTGAAACTCGCGAGCGCCTGCGGATGGCTGCAGCAATCGGTTGTGAATTCGCCCAAGCGATTCCAAATAAAGTAGGGGAGAATTACGATGTTAAATTTGTTGCATCTTGCTATCGAAGATTATTGGAAATTGGAATAAAAGAATACAATGTAAAACCATCCATCGTATTTGTAGAAATGTTTCCGATGAAGACCTTGGGGCAAGCAACAGCGGTAGCGTTGGACTCGAATCATCCTGAGGCTCGAGTAATCCCTGATGTGTTTCACATGTATATAAGCGAAGGTGGATTTGATGGATTGAAAAAAATGAACGGAGATTTTTTCTCAATTTTTCAATTCAATGATGCACCAAAAGGAATGGAATTGTCTGAAATGAAAGACAAAGATCGCGTCTATCCGGGTGATGGGATTTTGCCATTAACACAAATCTTGAAAGATTTGAAAGCTACCGGTTTTAATCGTTGTGTCTCATTAGAACTATACAATCCTGAATATCATAAACTGGATCAACTAGAAAATGCAAAAATTGGTTTGGAAAAAACATTGCTGGCCATCGAGGCGGCTCAAGTGTAACAAAGGTTTAAATTAGAGCATGGATCTATTTCATCAGTTGTCAGAAAGCCCAAGAAATCTTTTGCATAAGGATGGGATCGTAAAATACTACGGAGTTGTATTTCCTAAGGCCGAGGCTGATAATTACTACGAGGAACTATTAAGCAATATCGAATGGCGACACGATGAGTCCCATATGTTTGGAAAAAGAATTATCACCAAACGAAAGGTTGCCTGGTACGGAGATGAAAAATTCCCATATACTTATTCCAATCATACTAAATTCGCATTACCCTGGACACCAGCTTTAGTTGAATTAAAAAGCAAAATCGAAATCATCTCAGGAGAAAAATATAATTCCTGTTTACTTAATTTATATCACAACGGTTCGGAAGGAATGGCCTGGCATAGTGATGGCGAAAAAGATTTGAAAAAAAGAGGAGCTATTGCCTCGGTTAGCTTAGGAGCTGTTCGGAAATTTGCCTTTAAGCATAAGGAGTCTAAAGAGCGAATTGATCTCAATTTAGAGCATGGAAGTCTTTTAGTTATGGCTGGGGCTTGTCAGGAAAATTGGCTACATCGGTTACCACCTACGAAGAAATTCCACAAAGAAAGGGTAAACCTAACCTTTAGAACGATTGAGAATGGAGAAAAATAAGGCAGGATAGTCTTTTCTAATTCGTATTATTCTTACCTTTTTGGAATCTTAGTTATTCAAGTGTAATTCCCCAAATCATGAAGCTACTTTTTTCTAATGTCGAGCCAAATAAAATATTGCCACAAATAGGTGAGATGATTGGAATCATGAAATCTACTCCGGCCTTTATCAAAAAACACGAACTTTGGAATGGTTTTTTTAAACAGAAGTCTATAGCTCTTTTCTCCATTTTTATTGCCTGTGTTTTTTCGTATACGATGTATAATAACATACATGATTATTTCACCGAAAGCCCAATATCGGTAGAGGCCCATGCTGATGGGAAAAAAAATATTTCTGAGACAGAAAGTCAATTTGATAAATCTTTGATTAATGCCCCTCATTTACCAACAGAGCTACTTGAAGATGATCATGATTCCATGTTTTCAGGAAGTCTCAAGTTCATGTTATTAATCATGTTGGAAATTCTAATTTTCCATTTCGTGGTAAAAACAAATAATATCCTAAAGAATCAAAGTGAAACTTTTGTGTTCAAGGATTTCTCGAAAGTTCAAATCAGGATTATGAAGGTTATGCTTCTTAAATGGGTTTATGGTTTAGTGCTTTATATTTTGATATCAATCGTTTTGGGAATTGCGGGAATGACATTTTTAAGAGGGCCAGTGATGTTTATTATCTATGGATATTTTATAGGATTCGCTTTCCTTGATAACTATATGGAACAGTATAAATTCTCTATCAAGCAAAGTGCGGAATGTATACAATCGCACTTTGGGGCGGCAGTGGTCATTGGCGTATTTGCAAGCATACTCATGTTAATCCCAATCGTTGGACCGTTAGTGATCCCTTTTCTTTGTAGTATAGCGGCCACGAGATATGGACATAAGGCTAATATGGAATTGTATTCGGAGGTGGCCTAATGTGATTTAAGAAAATTGTGGGTTCCTCATGTAATTATCTCCGTTGTCGCAGACAATAATTGACCTAGGACGCTTTAACTAAATTGGATTCGATATTCGACGCGTATGAAATTCGTGCTAATTGGTCGATTGCGAAGCAATCTTCGTGGAAATGATTACGTCCGATCGATACG
>CALGJW010000080.1 GCA_937930025.1 uncultured Saprospiraceae bacterium
CGGAATCGAAATTACGCAAAAAAGGGCCCTCCTTTTACATCCGGAAAACCGATTGAAAATTCTTGATTTAGTAACGGACAATGGTGCTGCTGCTGGGACAAAGGTAGTGTTGACGCTTTATGATCCGGAGTGATTCGGGGAGGCTATTAGCTTTTGGCCTTTAGCCATTGGCTTTGTAATGATCATAAACAACTTTGCGACTCTCCGCCTTTGCGTTTAATCAAAAACCACCAGAATCAATAATTTCTTCTGTTGGTCCAAGGTAGATTGAATTGGAAAGATCTTTATACTTATTACTTAGTACTTTAAGCGCAGCGATCTAAAAACTATTTTCTTTCAACGAAATACATTTCAATTTCACCTTTGCCTTTTGCACTAATTTTGCCACGGTACTTAAAACTGAAACCAGGTTTTTCTTTTATGAGTTCATAAGTAGATTGGCTAATATTCACCTTGCCAACATCACTTGAAGATTCCATTCGGCTGGCAATATTCACCGTATCTCCCCAAATGTCATAGGCGTATTTTTTAATACCAACAATACCTGCTACCACAGGTCCAGTATTAATACCAACCCTTATCTCGAAGAAGGGAAGACCATGCTTTATTTTTTTTGCTTTGCCTTGCTCAACCACTTCTGCCATTTCCAAGGCTGCCATATTCACATCCACTGCATGGTTTTTTTTAGGGGAGGGCAGACCACCCGCTGCCATATAGGAATCCCCAATAGTCTTGATCTTTTCAATGCCATACTTCTCACAAATATTATCAAATGCCGAAAAACATTCATGCAGATCATCAACAAGTTCTTTTGGGCTGAGTTGTTCGCTAAGGGAAGTAAAGCCTTTGAAATCTGTAAATAGTACAGTTACTTGTTCAATATGTCGTGCGTCCGATTGACCATTTTTCTTTAACTCTTCAGCAACTTCCGCCGGTAAAATATTTAGAAGTAATTCGTCCGATTTTTTCTTGCCTTTATTTATGGCAAATGCCAAAGCTAGCAATAGTAAAAGGCCACCTCCAGTAGCAGTTAAACCAATCATTTGTTTAGCCATTACAGCCTCTTGGTTTTCAATCTCCAAATCCTTAACGGCTTCTTTCTTAGCAAATTCTAAACTGTCTGTCAGGGCTTGTTTTTTGTATTCGTAATCATACTCCTGTCTTAGCAAAGCTCGTTGATTCTCTTGTCGATCCAGACTGTCTTTTATGAGTATATGAAGCTTGTGCATTGCCAAGCCTTCAGAATAATTGCCAAAGTGTGTATGAATTTCAGAAAGATCTTTTGCCGCATCTCTAACAATACTTTCGTTTCTATTCGCTTGAGCGAGTTTCAGTGCTTCAGTACTATATTTTAGAGCCTCATTATATTGATCATTCATTAAGTAAATTTCACCTATTGCGGCCTGAGAACTTGCTAAACCTTTTTCATAGCCAATTTTCTTTTTTAAGGACAATCCACGAAGACAGGCATCAAGCCCTTCTTGAATATACCCTTCTTTCGCTAGAGCGGAGCCCATATTATTTAGAATAATCCCAGCACTTTGCTGGTCCTTAATTTCTTCTGCCAATGCAAGACTTTCCTTGAATCGTTTTTTAGCTTCCTCCCAGTTCCCAATGTCATTCAAACCATTGCTCAAGTTCATAAGAGAATGCAAAACGGCCTCCTTATTTTGGATCTTTTCTGCAAGCAGCAATGCCCTATTGAAATTAGCCATGGCTTTCTCAGGTTCCCCTTGATCTATGTACAAATTCCCGAGATTATTCAGACAATAAGATACGTTCATATCATCTTCAACTGCCTCTGCCCTTGTTAATGCAGTTCCAAGATTTTCTATTGCCTGAATGTAATCTCCTCTTAATTTATGAACAATTGCAATGCTCATCAAGGTGGTCAATTCCCCTCTTTCATCCCCTAAGAGAATGTGCAGATCAAGACTCTTTTTGAAGTAACTAAGGGCTAATTCATATTTACTCTTGTACTCATAGTAACGGCCAATCCCGTGATAACATCTGCTGGCGCTTTTTTTGAGATCATTCTTCAGGCTAATGGTTAAACTTCGTTGCATGTAATCTAGCCCCTTTTCTCTGTCACCATTATGGGAATGTACATTTCCAATATTAAACATGATACTGGCCATCTTAGAACTAAGGCCACCATTCTCAAACTCGATGTAAGATTGTTCAAATAAATCCAAGGCCTGAACAAGGTCTCCACGAATGGCCCATGAAATCCCTTGGGTATTCAATGCTTCTCCAATGTAAAAGGCGTTATTTGTTTTTCGAGCTAGAAGTAGTTGCTTTTCTGCCAATGCAAATGCACTATCGGGTGCTTTATAGAGCGTGATCTCTTTTGCCAATTGGTTTATAACATTCAGCCTAGTACTGTCATGTTGAATTGGATCGTTCCAAATAGTCCAAAGCGAGTCGGCCTGCCCACTTGCATTTGCAAATTGAACAATAAATAGGATCGATGAAATTACAATTGTTCTGAGCATTCCATGTTGAGTTTACAATCAATACTGTTTTAAGTAATTGGACATAAATAATCGAATAAATCAAAATAATATCTCTTTTTGAATACTAGATTACTTCTGTTCGAGTATTTAAAAAGCAAACTATATTGGAATAAATGCATTAGCTAATAAATATAAACAAAAATTTAGTTTCAATGGTCAGACCTCTTTGGGCGAACGATTAATTCTTTTCTTGAAAAAATTAAATATTATTAAAAACTATAGCGGTGCGGTGCCAGAATGTTGGATCCGATGAAAAATGCCTTGATTCATTTCAAAAAAATCTATTCTGTCCTGATAAAAAGTAATTCACATTTTACTAAGGGACTAGTGTTCTTTCAATATTGAAATGACAGTTTTAATTTGAAGAAAAAATTCTTTGGATCAAGTCAGATTCCTGTCCCAAACTTGATTTGGGATCTTTGTATAGTCATAAATATCCAAAAACTTATTCAACGCAGAGCCAATGGGTTCTTTTAGCAAAGGCAGCTGTCCTTTCATTGTTGGTAGAAAACTAGGGAAATTCTGCATTTGTTGCAAAATTGTTTATGGCACAAAATCATTTATTCCCATAAATATATGATTTTATACAATAAATAAAAAACTAAATATCAAAAATCGCATATTTTATTGAGTGGGGGTTATTGAGTAGGGGAAATTCTGTCTAACAAAAAAACAATCAAAACTGGGTACTGAAACTAAAATCAGTACCCAGTTTTGATTGTTTTTACTCTTGGTTGCAGCTAACAAACTATTTAATAATAAATGAAATGGGGATTCTAACTTTGAGCGACCTAGGAATATTTTCGCTGTATAGGTTAACCTTTTCAAGATTACTCATGCATTCAAGCAAGCTAGCATGAACCAGAGGATGAATTTTTTGAAGTGGGTTCCATTCAAGAATTTGTCCTTCTTTTGAAATAATAAACTCTAATACAAACTCAGCCTCCAAAGCGTTTTCTTCCATCAATTCTGAATACTTCATATTAGAAGTAAGATGAGAAGTAATTTGACTTATTGCCGTTTGACTATTGTTCCGATATTCTACGAATTGGGCTTTTTTCTCCTCAGAAACTACTTTTACAACTTCGGGGCTTACTACAATATCATTGTTGTAAAGGATAGCAAGTTCTGAGGTATCTTGAGAAATTGCAAAATTTGAAAGGGCAAATAGAAGGATGGTGGTAATTAAAGGTTTCATGTAAGTTGTTTAAAAAGTTAATAATTAGTTTTCTTAAAAAATTTCAAGAGTTTATCAATCTAAACTCGAGAAAAGATTAAGTAATGCATTGTTTTTTCATTGATAAAATAACTACTTGTAGTATGATTCAAAGTTAGTTGAGAATACAATCTAAAAGGGTTGGTATTTGTTGCAATCAGGTAGTCAAATGTTGCAAAGTGGCCAAAAAAAGCCTCTGATATGGGAGTTCTACTTAAAAAAGAGGTTTCTCAATTAGGAATTTGTGACTGAGTTATAATACGCTTCCCGCACACGGTTCGTGTCAAGCTCCAGCTTGACATAGGTTTATCGCCGAGCCTCTGGCCGACTGATTACGGTATTTGGCGTTCGTATTTCGTTATTCGATTCTAATGATTTATGGCAGTGTACTATCTAAGTCTTTGTACTTAATACTTTGGACTTTAAGAGAGCGATTTAAAAGAATAATTCTCCTTCACCTTAGACTTCTCTTTTTTACCACTCATCCTACAATTAATACCATTCATTGATCCATTGGTGTTCCTCGTCATTTCACCCTTGTATGTCCAAATTTTTTGCTTGAACTTTAGTATGTATTTAAAGAGAAAATACGCAGAACGTAGTTTCATTTTGACTTTGGAAAAACAACTTCTATTTCTAAATCTCAAAACAAAATACACATGAAATTCATTTCAAATTTTTTGGTTTCAATTGACCAACTTGGTAATGTGCTTGCAGGAGGAAACCCTGACAACACTATTTCGGCAAGAGTAGGCTACTACACAGAAGAGTATTATAAGAATACAGCGACTCCTGCTCAATGGACAAAGTTTAAAGAATTGATTAATTTTGCCTTCTATCCAATTGACGGCGAAGAACACTGTAAAGAGGCTTATTTCAATGATGCAGGGGAAGAATTTGACAAAGGAACAAGCGATATAGCCATTGCGATGCTTGCTATTTTGATTGTTCCAGTTTGTTTGGTGGTCGCTGTTTTATTGCACCTTCTAAAGGCCTTAGGAATTGTTTCCCCAAAAACAATAGATAGATCTAAAAATATCAAGGAAAGACTTAGAATTGCGGATGCAAGACTTAAAGGGGTATTTAGAGAACTAAATACACATACGGTAGAAATTGATGAAGAGTTGCATGAAATTTTAAAGGTGACAGAACGTCGAATAGAAGCAATTGCTATTGAAATTTACAGTGGCTTGTATCCAAACCAAAGACCTAAAACAATCAAATTGGGAAAGAAAGCGGACAATATCCGAAAAATTGTATAAACATAAAATGCGGCCTTAACCCTTAAATGTTTACAATTTTATTCTATCACCAAAGATGATTGAATTGATTAAAAACAATGGACCAGTCTCCTACAGACTTGGTCCATTGTTTTAATTCTCCGCTAATATAACCCCGTTCGTGTCAAGCTCCCGCTTGACATACGTTTATCGTCGAGGCCTCCCGACCGACAGATACGGTATTCAGTGTTCGTATTTCGATTCATGGCAGATATTAATCAAAGAGTCTATGCTTCTTACAGAATACTAAAAACGTGGTGATCCATAAGTTGTCTTTATACTTATTACTATAAGCGCAGCAATCTAAAATAATCATTCAATCAATAATTTTTATCAACATAATCTTCAAATTTGGCTTCAACTAATTTACCA
>CALGJW010000081.1 GCA_937930025.1 uncultured Saprospiraceae bacterium
CCATGTAAGTTCCTCCGTTCACGCTTAATAAAGAAACACTAACAGGAGTTGTTCCAGCGACCATTGTGTAATCATCATTAATTACAATTCCTGTTGATTCACCTGGCATCAAAGAAAGACCTGTTTCATTAAAAGGAATAATCTGTCCAGCAAGATCGGCCTCTGCCATAAAATCAGTGATCATACTTGTTCCCAAATTTGAGAATGTTCCAGTAATTGAAGTTTTAGTACCAACGATTCCTAATGCTTCAGTAATATCTAAAGACAATCCAGCATCACTATCAATGGCTGGAGCTACAGTATTATAATTGTAAGAAAAATCATCTACGAAGAAATGATCTCCTCCTCGAGGAAAAATATCAATGGATGCAATAAGATTATCAGGATTTTCAAAAGAACCTACGCATTCGCCATCAACAAATACCTGCCATTTGTTTTCAGTAAGGTTTGTTTTTAATTCAACCTGAATCCATTCTTCCATTGGGTATTTGAAAGCAAATATTTCACCATTACCAGAACCCGTAATACTTCCTTGTCCGCCAGCATCAAAATTTACATTTACTGACCATATTTGGCCAATAGTCAGGTTGGCTTGATAATTAAAGTATGCGCCGGTGATAACTTTCACCATCATGCTCATATCAAGTTGACCACTAGCAATCTGGCTTCCTGTGAAATAAAGCACCACATCTTCAGGTCCTCCGTTTCCAGTTGCTGGCCCAAGTTCAATTGAATTAGATCCACTGTTTGCATCTGCATTAGACACTTGAACATCATCGCCTCCACCTGTTGATCCACTCCATGTCGTCCATTCTGCAGCAGAAGACCCTAACCAATCTCCTGGGGCATAAGATTCGAAATCATCACTAAATGATTGACTAAAAGCCAAAGAAGAGACTAATAGTAGTCCCATAAAGGAAAGTATAAGTTTTTTCATAAAAAATAAAGTTTTGTCTTGTTACTAAAATGGCAATGAAGTTACGGAAATATCAGAAATATTCAGATTCAATGGCATATAATGTAGGATAGAATGGAACTATGTAAGGTTCAAAACATATTGGGCAAAGATCTAGAGGGACAAATCTAACATTTCAGCTGTTTTGGCCAAGATTTGCTTAAAAACCTGATCGATGGTGCCTTGAGCGTCGATTATTACCACATTGTCCAATTTCCCTTGTCTTCGAATCGCCTCTTGATAGTTATTTCTAACTTGAGTAAGGCGTTCCTCCGTTTCAAAAAGATCATTTTCATTCCGATTATCTGAAATTCGCTTTAAGGTCACCTCAACAGGAATGTCCAAGAAGAAGACAATATCAGGTCTTAAAAGATCTGCGCAAAGTTGATTAGCCTCAATTACCCAATCCATAGATAAGTGTGGCACATGATAGGCGTAGGAGGAATAATAGTAGCGATCGGAAATCACATGGTTGCCGCTTTCGAGGTATTGAAGCATACCATAATCAGGATGCTGTATATGATCTAGCCTATCAGCAAGGAATAAAGCACCTATTGTTTGCTCATTGGTCGATACCTGTCGAGTAATAATTTGTCGAATCAAACTTCCCACCGGATTGCGGGTTGGTTCACAGGTATGATGTATCGGTACATCCAATGCTTCCAATTTTTCCTGTAACATTCGACTGATAGTCGTTTTTCCAGAACCATCCACTCCCTCAAAAACAATAAATTTTCCCTTTTTACTCATCTAAATTTTAATATATAATCTGCACTAGAATAAAAATTCAAAGTTAATCGAAAATAATACACAACCTAGACATCACATTCTTGGAAGCTAATAAATGCCTTGGTTTAAAACATATTAGATTTTATTAGCCCTTTTTCAAAATTAAAATTTCATAATTCAATAAATCCCAATTATTATTTTAATCCGCTAAGCAAAATTACTGTTCACGCTTTCTTTGGATGTCATTAAATCAAAAGAATAAATAATAGTCAAACTTGCATGTTAATTTTTAACCGGCCATATTTAACACATCTTATGAAATTACACGTAAGCAATATTATTATTTCTGTCATTAACGTGATTATCGTGATTCAAAACCGCGAATGACAAAGAAGTGTATTGCTTATAAAAAATATTAAAGGCTGCTCTTCTTAGAGCGGCCTTTTTTTTTATGACTATGATTGAAAAGAAAAACTTGAATAGGTACAGTAAGCATGTCACTCAGGATGACAGCCAGCCGGCGGCACAAGCAATGCTTCATGCCCTTGGACTAACAACTGATGATTTGAAAAAACCTCAAATTGGAATTGTCAGCACAGGCTGGGAAGGAAATCCTTGCAACATGCACCTCAACGACTTGACTAAACTTGCAAAAAAAAGTATCCAGCAAAAAGAAGAGCTGATCGGATTGATCTATCATACTATTGGTGTGAGTGATGGAATTTCTATGGGAACTTCCGGTATGCGTTTTTCACTTCCTTCCAGAGATATCATCGCAGATTCCATTGAGACTGTGGCTTCCGCGCAATGGTATGATGGAATCGTAGCTGTTGTTGGTTGCGATAAAAACATGCCAGGGGCAATGATGGCCTTAGGTCGTCTGAATCGCCCAAGTATTCTAGTCTATGGAGGAACAATTCAACCCGGATGTGTAGCTGGCAAAAAACTAGACATCGTTTCAGCCTTTGAAGCATTAGGGGAAAAAATAGCGGGACAAATTGATGACAAGCAATTCAAAGAAGTTGTAAAACATGCTTGCCCAGGACCCGGCGCTTGCGGTGGAATGTACACAGCCAATACCATGTCCTCAGCCATAGAAGCTTTGGGAATGAGTTTACCCTACAATTCTTCGAATCCAGCCACTTCGTCCCAAAAACAAACAGAGTGTGATCTTATCGGGCCTGCAATGCAAAATCTGCTGGAGCTTGATTTGAAACCTCGAGATATAATGACTAGAAAGTCATTTGAAAATGCGATTCGATTGATCATTGTGCTAGGTGGTTCCACTAATGCAGTTATACATATTGTAGCAATGGCAAAATCTGTGGGCATAAAAATTACCATTGATGACTTTCAACATTTTTCAAATAACACTCCTTTTCTAGCAAACCTAAAACCTTCTGGAAAATATGTAATGGAAGATTTACATCAAATAGGTGGAGTTCCAGCAGTAATGAAATTGATGTTGAAAGAAGGAATCCTTCATGGAGATTGCATGACTGTTACGGGCAAAACCATTGCAGAAAATTTAGCCGATGTCGCGGACTTGACTGCCGATCAAGATGTGATTCGCCCTTTTTCAAATCCAATCAAAACAACTGGTCATTTACAAATACTATACGGGAACCTAGCTAGCGAAGGTTCTGTTGCAAAAATCACAGGAAAAGAAGGATTACAATTTAGAGGACAAGCCAAAGTATATGAATCCGAAAATGCAGCGAACAACGCCATTGCGAATAGAGAAATACCCGCAGGCTCCGTAATTGTAATTAGAAATATTGGTCCTAAGGGAGCACCCGGAATGCCTGAAATGTTGAAACCAACTTCGGCAATCATGGGCGCTGGTTTAGGAAACGATGTGGCCCTCATTACAGATGGAAGGTTCTCCGGAGGAACACATGGATTTGTGGTTGGACACATCACACCTGAAGCCGCAGTCGGAGGAACCATTGGACTGGTGCAAGACGGAGATTGGATTGCTATTGATGCAGAAAAAAATGTTTTGCAATTAGAAATCAGTGATGAAGAATTGAACAAGAGAAAAGAAAAATGGGAGGCACCTCAACCAGCTGCTACTTCTGGAATTTTGGCTAAATACATTAAATGTGTCAGCTCCGCTAGTGAAGGCTGTGTAACTGATGAATTTTAATATTTAATAATTGATTATGAAAAGGATGTATCATTCAACGGAAAAAAGTGGGAGCGCAACTCCAACAGTTGTCAAAAAAAACATAAGTGGAGCCGAAGCAATCATTCATTGCTTGATGCGGGAAGATATCGATACGATCTTTGGTTATCCTGGTGGGGCCATCATGCCTTTTTATGATGCCTTGTATGACTACCAAAAAGAAATGAGACATATTTTAGCGCGACATGAACAGGGAGCAATTCACGCCGCTCAAGGATGGGCTCGAGTAACTCGCAAAACAGCAGTTTGTGTTGCTACCTCAGGACCAGGAGCAATGAATTTATTTACTGGAATAGGTGATGCTCAGTTGGACTCAACTCCTTTAGTCTGTATCACTGGACAAGTGTTCTCTAAAGTTTTGGGATCTGATGCATTTCAAGAAACCGATGTAGTTGGATGTACCATTCCAATTTCGAAATGGAATTACCAAATAACAAAAGCAGAAGAAATTCCTGCTGTTTTTGCGAAAGCCTTCTACATTGCTAATTCCGGAAGACCGGGACCAGTAGTAATTGATATTACTAAAGATGCACAGATCGGAAAGCTAGATTTTTCTTATCAAAAAAAGCCAGTCATTAGGTCTTATCATCCTTTTCCAATACCCCAAAAAACTGATCTGCAAAAAGCCGCAGATCTAATCAACGCTTCTAAAAAACCATTCATTCTTGCAGGACATGGCGTGCAAATAGCGCATGCTGAAAAACAATTATTAACCCTAGTTGAAAAAGCTGAGATACCTTTTGCTAATACCATTCATGGCCTTGGTTCTATTCCTTTTGATCATCCTATGAACCAAGGAATGCTCGGTATGCATGGCAACTATGCACCCAATCTTTTGACAAACCAATGCGACGTATTGATTGCTATTGGAATGCGATTTGACGATCGGGTTACTGGCGATTTAACTAGATATGCTAAGCAAGCAAAAATCATCCACTTAGAAATTGACCCTTGTGAGATCGATAAGAATGTAAAAACAGATGTAGCTGTTCTTGGAGATATTCAATACTCTTTAAATGAGTTACTTCCGCTAATTGAATCCAATAAACATGCAGCTTGGTTGCAGCAATTTGCTGACTTATGGGCCATGGAAAAGGAACAAGTCATTAAACGAGATTTGACTTCTAACGCAGAAGGACAATTGCGGATGGGTCAAGTTATTCGGACCGTTTCTGAAATGACTGACAACAAAGCCACTGTTGCGACGGACGTTGGACAACATCAAATGGCGGCTGCTCGATATTATCAATATACTCGTCCACATCAATGGGTGAGCTCTGGCGGTGCAGGAACCATGGGCTTTGGCTTACCAGCAGCATTCGGAGCAAAATTAGCGCAGCCTGAAAATACCGTCGTGGCATTTATTGGAGACGGAGGTTTTCAAATGACCATTCAAGAACTCGGCATGTGTGCTCAGAATAATGTGGCGGTAAAAATAGTTTTATTGGACAATGAATTTTTGGGAATGGTGCGCCAATGGCAACAACTTTTCTTTGATAGACGCTACTCTTCCGTAGAATTGCAAAATCCTGATTTTGTAAAAATTGCTGATGGTTTTGGAGTAGCTGGATCTAGACTAAGCGATCCAAAAGAATTAGAAACTGCTATCCAAACCATGTTAGATCATGATGGACCTTACTTGCTACATGTATCTGTTGAAAAAGAGGATAACGTCTTTCCCATGATACCTTCCGGTTGTTCCGTTTCCGAATGTAGACTTGCCTAAATATGAATACAATGAAAACATATACAATTACCGTCTATTCAGAAAACCAAACTGGACTCTTAACAAGAGTAGTGGGTGTTTTTACCAGACGGAAAATAAATATTGAGACACTGACTGTTTCGGAATCTTCCATAGTCGGTATTCACCGATTTACGATTGTGGTGGAACTTTCTGCGGATGATGTCCGCAAGGTGGTCGCTCAAATTGACAAGCAAGTTGATGTGCTTAAATCTTTTTACTACGAAGAACACGAAGTCGTTCAGCAGGAAGTAGCATTATACAAAGTACCTACCGAAGCTTTTTCAGGAGAAAACACGATTCAAAATTTAGTACGAAAACACAATGCTAGAATTCTTGAATTGGAAAAAGAATATGTGGTGATTGAAAAAACTGGACACAAGGCAGATACACAACTTTTATTAGAAGAACTAAAATCCATTGGTATTTATGAATTCGTTCGCTCAGGAAGAGTGGCTATTCCGAAAACCATGGAACCATTAAATAACTATTTAAAAACGATCAATGCGATAAGCACTGGATTTTAATATTTAGAAATCAGCTTATCGAAATAAAATTATCATTATGGCTAAATTAAATTTTGGAGGTACAGAAGAAAATGTAGTTACCCGAGAAGAATTTCCACTAGACAAGGCAAGGGCTACCATGCAAAATGAAACCATTGCAGTCATCGGCTACGGTGTGCAAGGCCCAGGTCAAGCATTAAACCTAAAGGACAATGGATTCAATGTAATTATTGGACAACGTCAAGATTCCCCAACTTGGGACAAGGCAGTAAAGGATGGTTGGGTTCCTGGCGAAACACTTTTTCCAATTGAAGAAGCTTGTCAAAAAGGAACGGTCATTCAATATTTGCTTTCTGATGCCGCACAAATTGAATTGTGGCCTACAGTGAAAAAACATTTAACTGCAGGAAAGGCACTATACTTTTCACATGGTTTTGGAATCACATACAAAGAAAGAACCGGTATCATCCCTCCAGCAGATGTAGATGTAATTTTGGTAGCACCTAAAGGATCTGGAACAAGTTTGAGAAGGATGTTTTTGGCAGGAAGAGGATTAAATTCTTCTTACGCGATTTTTCAAGATGCCACTGGAAATGCTTTTGATCGAGTAGTTGCTTTGGGAATCGGCGTAGGTTCTGGATACCTTTTTGAAACAACTTTCAAGAAAGAGGTGTACTCTGATTTGACTGGAGAACGTGGAACTTTAATGGGAGCCATCGCAGGTATCTTCGAAGCGCAGTATGAAGTCTTAAGAAAAAATGGTCACTCTCCTTCGGAAGCATTCAACGAAACAGTGGAAGAATTGACTCAAAGCTTGATGCCATTGGTTGCTGAAAACGGAATGGACTGGATGTATGCCAATTGCTCTACCACAGCACAAAGAGGAGCTTTGGATTGGAAAGGAAAATTCAAAGATGCAGCTCTTCCAGTTTTCACTGAACTATATGAAGAAGTGGCCTCCGGTCGTGAAGCACAACGTTCTATCGACACAAATAGTAAGCCTGATTATAGAAAAGGATTGGAAGCAGAATTAAAGAAACTAAGAGAATCTGAAATCTGGCAAGCAGGTCAAACCGTACGAGGATTAAGACCAGAAAACCAAAAAGAAAAAGTAGCACAATAGATAAAAACTATGGTACAAAACAATTTTCAAATAGCTTCCTTGTCCGCCATCTACGATGCGAAGGCCAGACTGAATGCCATTCTGCAGCCTACTCCATTGATGCGCAATGATGGGCTATCGGAAAAGTACCAATGTGACATCTTATTAAAAAGAGAAGATTTACAACGGGTGCGTTCTTACAAAATTCGGGGAGCTTATAATAAGATGAGTTCAATGAGCGAAGCCGAATTGAGCAAAGGCGTCATCTGCGCGAGTGCCGGCAATCATGCACAAGGGGTCGCACTCGCTTGTCAGTTGTTAAAAACCAAGGGCTACATCTACATGCCCACCACCACTCCACAACAAAAGATTCAAAAAGTAAAATTCTTCGGAAAAGAATTCGTAGAAATCATTTTGATTGGAGATACTTATGATGAAAGTTACTCGGCTGCTTTGGAGCGATCCGAGGTAGATGACTTTGGATTTGTTCACCCCTTTAATGACATCAAAGTCATCCATGGTCAAGGAACCGTTGGCGCCGAAATCATCGAACAAACACCAGGTCATATTGATTATATCTTTTTGGGAATCGGTGGAGGTGGTCTCGCAGCCGGCTTGGGAAGTTTTATTCATCAGGTTAGTCCCGATACAAAAATCATTGGCGTAGAACCAAGCGGCGCACCAGCTATGCATCAGTCTTTTAAGGAAAACAAGGTGGTCCGTCTCGAGAAAATTGATGCCTTTGTGGATGGAGCCGCAGTACAACAAGTGGGAGAATTAAACTTTACCATGTGCAAACAAGTCCTTTCAGAGATAGCTTTAGTTCAAGAAGGAAAAATTTGTCAGACTATCTTGAAGCTGTATAATGAAGAGGCCATTGTGGCGGAACCCGCGGGAGCTTTGAGTATTGCAGTTTTAGATCAATATGCCGATGTAATCAAAGGCAAGCGTGTAGTCTGCGTATTGAGTGGAGGGAATAACGACATTACCCGAACAGAAGAGATCAAAGAACGCGCTTTATTGTACGAAGGTTTAAAGCACTATTTCATCATCAAGTTTCCACAACGCGCCGGTGCCCTTCTTGATTTTCTTTCCAAGGTGTTAGGGCCCAATGATGACATTGCCCATTTTGAATACACGAAGAAACATAACCGAGAGGCTGGTCCAGCCTTAGTAGGTTTGGAATTAAAAAAGAAAGAAGATTACCAAGCTTTGTTGGAACGCATGAAGGACTTTGGGGTTGACTATCGGGAGGTGAACCAAGATGAGTTGTTGTTTGGGTTGTTGGTGTAGGGAGCTCTATTCTTTCAAATATTTTTGTCCACGGTAATATCTTTTTTCTCAAAGAACTAGTTGAGCAAAATAACATTCAGATCCAATCAATTGAAATAGAAATCTCTTTTAAACACCATGAATGAATGACACAAACATCCTGAACAAACCAACTTTCCATTCCTCAATATTAGCCAAATCTGAAGAAATAGGATTCACTATGCCTTCTGACTTATTCGTTGGAACACTTTTAAAAACATTAATAACGGCTAAGCCCAAATCCAATATTTTAGAATTGGGTACTGGCATCGGACTATCCCTTTCTTGGATGATTGATGGCATGGATGCCGAATCGAGATTAACAACTGTGGATAACGACCCAGCGCTGATAAAAATCGCAAAGCAATACTTTAAAGAAGATCAGCGCGTTGAAATTGTATGTGCCGATGGAACGGAATGGATCAAAAATTATAGGGGAGGAAAATTTGATTTAATCTTTGCCGACGCTTGGCCTGGGAAGTATAGTGAGATCGATGAAATTCTTGAATTAGTAAAAGCTGGTGGCCTATATGTCATCGATGATATGAGTCCCCAGCCCAATTGGCCGGATGGTCATCAAGAAAAAGCGGAGAGCTTGATCGCTTATTTGGAAAATAGATCGGATTTTAATTTGACGAAGATGAATTGGTCTACTGGGATTATTATTGCAGCGAAGACGGAGTAGTAGGTTAAGCCCTAGCAAAAGTAATCAGCGGTTCTACATTCCCTTTATCATATTCAAGTTTTAATCCCATAACGACTTTGGCATTTCCCTTTTGTATTCCTCAATCAACTCTTCAACTGCATTTTCAATATTCTTTTTGCTCGTAGCTTGATCTTCCAACATCATTTGCTGATGAGTACGTTGCACTATTTTATTGGCTAAAAGTTGAGCTCGTTCCTCCACCATTTCTTCCAGCGTTTCAAAACGCGATGAAAATCCATAAACCAATTTCATGTCCAGCGCATTTCCTACTTTCTTTAATCCATTCAAAGAAATAGATCCTTTTGCCTCTCTTTCCTCCAGCCCTTTAACACCTTGCCTAGTCATACCTAATTTTTTCCCTAATTGAGCTAAGGTCATTCCTAGGCTTTCACGAATGGTATAAATCCAGCCTTGATCAGGAATGCCCAATTTTTCAACTGATTTAAAGGCGTAAAGCCTCCTATCCAATTGATCCAATATTAGTTTCTTTTTATTACGCATTAATCTTTGATCTTGCTGCTATTCTAAAATAATTCACTACAAAAGTAAACCTATTTGTTGACAAAATCAATTCTAATGTAAACTAATACGTTTACAAAATTGTTATAATGTCAACATATATATTGACACCCATGTCATTAATGACTTATTGGTATTTGAGGAGGAGGATTAAGTCTAGACAAAGAACGGGCTATCCTATTTTTTCCTAAAGGACTTCCGCGCACGAGGATTCGCACCATTGGAATTTTTCTTTCGAATTACTTCGGATCTCTTAGCAGCCCTTTTCTTATCCCCAATCAACTTATCTACCAAATCTTCTCGGCCCATTTTCATGAGCTCCATTCGCATTTGTTTGTGATTCTCTCTTTTGTACCAGAAGAAAAAGAAGTGTTGTCTTTTCTTTTCTTGTTTTGTCTTTGCAGTATAAACCGGGCGCAAGGAATAGGGATGAAGGCCAGTGTAATAAATGATAGTCGCCACGGTCATCGGCGTAGGAGTGAAATCTTGTACTTGCTCTAATTTAAAACCTAAGTCTTTGGTTTCTGCAGCAAGATTCGCCATTTCCTCCTCGGTACTTCCTGGATGACTAGAAATGAAATAAGGAATCAAAGGTTGATTCAAACCGAATTTTTTATTGATTCTTTCGTAGCGTTTTTTGAAGGTATGAAAATGTTTGAAGCTTGGCTTACGCATCACTTTCAGGGTTTGATCCGAAGTGTGTTCTGGTGCCACCTTTAGTCTTCCACAGATATGATTCTCCACTAACTGCTCCATATATTCTTCTGAAGAGCCATCCTTGTTTTTTGTATAATCATCTACTAAAAGATCGTAGCGAATTCCAGAACCAACATAGGCTTTCTTGACCTTTGGATTTGCATCTACTTTTCTATAAATATCTGTCATGGCTTTATGCGAAGTATCCAGATTACTACAAACCACTGGGTGAATACACGAAGGTGCAACGCAACGATCACAGATGGATTGAATCTTACCTTTCATGCCATACATATTTCCAGAAGGTCCCCCTAAATCAGAAATATATCCTTTGAAATCTGGCATCTCTGTGACTGCTTCGACTTCCTTTAGTATTGACTTTTCAGAGCGAGAGGCAATGAACTTTCCTTGGTGCGCAGAAATCGTGCAAAAACTACAACCGCCAAAACAGCCTCGGTGCATATTGATCGAAAAACGAATCATTTCATAAGCTGGAATGGCTCCACGTTTTTCATACTTCGGATGCGGTAGACGCGTATAAGGTAAATCGAATGAAGTGTCGATTTCTTTTTCGGTCATTGGAGGATAAGGTGGATTAATCACCAAAACGTTATCACCGATATCTTGAGTCAATCTTCTCGCATTTACTTTATTGGACTCTTGTTCGATGTGCTTAAAGTTAGCGGCAAAGGAGCGTTTATCTTTTAGACAAACCTCATGAGAAGACAATGCAAGATCAATCCACTTTTTATTTTTAGGAATTCCTTGTTCCTTGGTTTTCAGTACCGCCGTTTGAGGAACGGTATCGATAGATTCAAAAGGCACTCCACGTTGAAGTAATCGAACTATTTCCCGAAGGGGCATCTCTCCCATTCCATAAACGAGCATATCCGCTCCCGAATCAGTCAATATATTTGGGAAAAGTTTGTCTTCCCAATAGTCATAATGCGTCACCCGACGCAAGGAAGCTTCGATTCCTCCAATAAGCACCGGTATATCCGGATAAATGTCTTTTAGAATTTTTGTGTACACCCTTGCAGCGTAATCTGGTCGAAATCCCGATTTGCCCCCTGGCGTATAAGCATCCGTGGATCTTCTTCTCCTAGCTGCTGTGTAATGATTCACCATGGAGTCCATACAGCCGGAAGTCACTCCGAAGAATAGGTTGGGCTTGCCAAATTTCTTAAAGTCTCTCCAATCATCTGTCCAGTTGGGTTGAGTAACAATGGCTACTTTCAAGCCTTCACTCTCTAAAATTCGCCCGATGACAGCAGAACCAAATGCGGGATGATCCACATAGGCATCCCCAGAGATCAGAATCACATCCAAGTCTGTCCATCCTCTAGCCTCCACCTCTTTTTTGGTTATCGGCATCCAATCTGATACGGGTCTATTCTCCATTAGCGCAAAGATACAGGTAAAAGCAGAAAAATGAGGTATTGATTCCCAAGTCGAAACCTTTAAAAGAAAATAAGAGACTTGAAGTTGAAAACCTTTAGTCATTCTTGCCCAAATAGATGCATATTAAAAACAGTTCTAATGTTTATTGGATAGGGTTCAATTTAATTTGCTTGATTCGCTTACTATAGATAAATATTAGTAATGTTTAAGCTTATGTATATCATGCTGATAGATTAGTATGTAAAAAAACAACCAGTAAGTCCATTTTTGACACCTCCAAACAGTGAATTCTGGCACAATTTTGTCAGTTAGTGACATAGAAGACTTAAAAAATCATTCTGATCTTACTCCCCATTAGAGTTTTTAAGTTTTAAATCTCCCCCCATATACATTCTGCTGAGAATTTAATTCTTCCCTAGCCCCCTTGGAAGTTATTTTATTTCATCTAAACACACATAGTTAAACCCAAACAAAAATGTTTTTACAACTCTTTGCACGCCCTTATTTAATTTTTCTTATTCTTTTTAGTTACGCTGGCTTAAGTGCCCAGTCTGCTGCTTGGGGAACTTCAACAGGAACTGATTTACAGGTTCTGTATAATTCCAATACGGTTACTTATGAATTTACAAATGGAAACACCGCTTTAAGCAATGCGTCCTTCGAGATTCAACTTGGCACTGGAATAGAATACCTTTCTGGAAATCTCGTGTATACCACAAGTGGTTCGGCGGTAGTTACTGAAGGCTCTGTTACTGGAGCTAACTTGGTTATTTTTAATATTGGTTCTCTTGCCATCAATGAAGTAGTCAGCATAACTTTTCCAAGACAAGCATCCTGTGCTGCACGAGCTCATAAAATTGCTTCGGGAACATTTAACGATGTGGCACATATCTACGAAGGCGGAACAGAGCTCACTTATTTAAATAATGGAGGTTCGGCCTATGAGCTTATTTATGATGTCATATATGGAAATATCGTTTTAAGTGCGCCAACACATTCACCTTCTTCTTCCACCTCAGTTGGCGGAACCGTAACACGCGCTGTAAATATTACCAACGGAAATTTTGGAAGCATTGATGAATTTTGGTTTCAAGATGATTACGAAGAAGGAAATGTTTCTCTTTCTAATTTTGCAATTAACGGTACAACTATCGCTGCCGGAAACATTACAGATGACGGTGATATTATTACCATTAAATTTGACAATACAAACATAATTAATATTGATGGAAGTGCAGGAACAAACGGAGATGCAGATGCAGTATTTGAAAAAGATGAGTATTTTACTTTAACCTATGATGTAAAATTACTTCAATGCGCATCTGGAACTTTGCTTTCAGATATTGATGCCTTTTATGGCATAGACGAAAATACACCTTGCAATCCAAGTGGATCAAATTCGACGAGTATTTCAGTCACTAACGGCACGCCAGAAATTGCGATGACAGGTGTTTCTAATCCCAAAATCGATCTTTGTGGAAGCACAACTCACGTTACAAAAATTTCAAATAATGCTACTGACCCAGAAGATTTTGCCAAAGACGTAGTAATATTTATCGGACTAAGATCGAACAATAGCGCCATTGCAACTGTAGGCAATGTTACCATGTGGAGTACGGCTTATCATGGCGTAAAGAATTTTTCAAACTTCACTATCAATGGATTTCCAATTACGACAGATTCTATTACGGGAGTTCATTCCAATGATATCAATTACATTCCATATAACTATTACATGTCGGACCCTGATGCACCTGGCAGTGGATTGGAAGACTTAGACGGAGATGGATATTATGATGATTTAGCTGCAGGTCAATCTATTGATATTGGATTCGACATGACCCTGACTCCAAAACAAGGCGCATGCGGAACTGGTCGAAAAGATTATATACATTGGGAACACATCTCCGTGGATGCCAACTGGAGTAACCAGTGCGGCGCAGAACAAGCTCCTAAGAGAAAAGAAATTAATTATTCAAATATTATTAGAAATTACAATCAATCAACTTTTATTGAAGGACCTTCGGATATTAATGATGGTGACAAATTTGAGGTAAAAATTAATCCGCATTTTTACAGCGGAGTTAATTGCAATGGAGGAAACGGTTTAACAGGTAACGACGTTACATGGACTGTAAAATGTATTTTACCAGCTGGTATCACTTTACAAACTAGCGCCACAACTGACGCCCATCATTCAGGCTATAGTCCGTCCATATGGCAATCCAATGACACCGTATTTTACGAAATCAATCGCTACAATAGAGATTGGTTTACCTTCCCTCTCGAACTGGATTGCACCAATTGGGATAACACAAAACCAATGCCTTTTGACTTTGTTACAACATATAAATGTGGGTCTTGTTGGGAGGAGGATATCCATTGTGAAACATTTCTTTCCGTTCCACATTGCCCAGGGCCATGCACCGGGGTTGTGACCACTGATTTTTATGCGCAAAGAACTACAGCAGGATGGACGGACAATACGCAAGCTAGTCAAGTGACTTTAACAGAGGGCACACATGGCTTGGATAAATTGCTTCCATTAGATACCATCCGAATGACGGTAGATGGATATATTTCAGATACTATTTCAGACAATTTACATTTAAGAATTACCTATACTCCAGACATCGGAGATGACATCTTTGATTACGTAGATGGAAATATTACCCTTTTTGATCTAGATGGAACATATGGAAATACCGAATATAATTTCCCAATAACTACGCCTCCAACTGTAACATCTACAGCCAATACTGGTAACGATACTTATTACTGGGACTTTGATCTGACTTCTTATATTGGAGATATAGATCCCGCTTATGTTTTAGGTGAAGGCATAGAAGCAGATTCTTTTATTGTAGTCCTAAATGCGATTTATAATAAAAATCCAGGATACAGTTATTACAAGGTAAATACCTTCAGAGCCAACTTCTTTATGCTTGGCACAGCAAGTGAAGAAATCAGTTGTGATAGCTATGGCACACCCATGTTTTATACCGGGTTTGGTGGAAATGTTGGAGGAAATGCAGTCAATCTAAATGGATGTGGCGAAGATGAAATGTATGGATATTTTACCTGGTACAACCTGTCTGGTGATTTATTTCCTAACGAATACCGACCTATCCAACGAATTGATTCCATTGTAATGAAAATTCCAGATGGAATTAAATTCCTTGGAGCAACGAGTAGCGGAAGTATCTCAGGTTCAACCGCACATTACATCAATGGTGATGGAGATGTAGTAGTTTATCCAACAGGGACATACAAACCATTGGACTGGACTCAGACACACTCTCCAAGAATGGACGTACACATCAAGGCCACCTGTGAACTAGCCTCTGGCGGATACCAAGGAGAAATACATACATATCGAACGCTTTATAATTATCATCCTGATGTCTCATTGCATCAACAAGAACATACTTCCGACCTCAATGAACCTACCATTTCCTATGTACAACCCAATGTTGCAGCTGTACCATTGAATCAAGTACAAAACGGAATTGTAGATTCAGTAGAATGGGATATCCAAGCATGTAATTCAACCGCTGGATTGGACGTAGATTACAATTGGGTGATCTTAGATAATTCTGCAAGCACAGGGATTTCTGTTATTCGAGTGTTAGATAGCGGAGGTACCCCAATTGCAACAACTGATTTTGGAGGAGGGCAATTATTTGTTCCACTTGGATCACTTGACGGAGGGGACTGTACAACTTTTAAAGTTATCGCCAACTATTCTTCTTGTGACCCAGACGACCTTGTTGTTGATTTCGGATGGGATTGCGATGCCTACCCTGCTTCATCAGCAGATCTTTTGGATTGCGGTTCACCAACTTTTGTAAGAGTTATTCCATTGGAAGCAGGAATTGCTTCGGCAATCACTCCTTTGGCAACCACACCTGATGATCCTGCCAATCCTTCTGCAGGAACTTATGGTTCTACTGACATTACAACTTGCGAAGAATTTCCTGTGGAGTATAGAATTATCAGTAGCTCCAATGCTACCATGTATGATATCAACTTCGATGTGCTTATTCCAAATTCAGGTACTGGATTAACCTATGTTCCAAATAGTGCTACAATTGAAGTTGAAGGCGTGGATGTTGTAAATTCACCTAGAGCTATTGATGCTGCGGGAGAGGCTGTTCTAGTTGCCGGTAACTCAGGTCTGTTTAATGTAAAACTTTCAGATTTGGATGCCACTAACTTTGGAAGCGGACAAGGATTGATGGGAGCAGGAAATGATCCGACGATGAATGAAGTGATCATTCGTTTTAAGATGCAATCTACTTGTAACTTTACCAGTGGAAAAAGATTGAAAGTTAAAACCTTTGGTGAATCAGCCTGCGGGGATGTAGCATCTGGAAATGGCGAAACTGTCAACAGCTCAAGTTTAACTATAGACGGTATTGTGATTCCTTATGCAGTTTCGTTTGTAAGTGCAGTAAGTCCAAATTCCACTTTTACAGGTTGTTCAGATATTAAAGTTCTTTCAGCGGATATGAATATTATTGGAGGACCTACTGGGTCTAGCGATAGTCTATTTGTAACCCTTCCAACTGGTGTTACTTACAACGGAAGTTTCAATTGCACTTCTACTAATTGCCCTACTTTCTCAGGAACTAGAATTGAAAATGGAAATGAAATTGTTCTATTTAAATACCCTTCTGGGATTAGTAACGAACTATTGAGTATAGATTTCGAAGTTACTACTGATGCAAATAATGTATGTGGAGATGTTGATTTTGAATTATCGGTACAAGCAGAAATTGCTGGACTTTATTGTTCTGCAACCAACTCTACTTGTCCGTCTGCTACAGTTGAAACAGGATTTAACGCAGGAACATTAACATTGGAAAATTCTGAGTTAGAAATTACATTTAATTCATTGGTTTTAACTCAGGGCGTACCGAATCAATATAACTACGATATAACAGTAACGAACAACAGTGCGATACCAACCGATCAACCAATAAGTGTCGACTTTTATGAATACGATGTAGTCAATGATAGCATTACTGGGATAATTAGAGGGACTGTTACAGCCACCGCTATTATTCCAGGAAATGGATCAGAGCAAATCACAGGATTCTTCTCGACAATTGATGAACTGACAGATGGTGTAGTCGCAGTCATTGATAGATCACAAAATGAAAACTGCAGTTGTCCTCACTCACTAGGTATGGATGACAATCCAACAGCCACTAGTGCTGCGGCACTTCCAGTCGAACTTGTGTACTTTGAAGGGAAAGCGGAAGATTGTACAATTGATTTAAGTTGGACCACCCTTTCTGAATCTAATAGTTCTCATTTCATTTTAGAATACAGTGATAACGGAAGGGAGTTTAGCATGCTTGATATTATAGAAGCATTTGGAAATACCAATGAGCGTAAGAATTACAACTATTCTCACAAAGGAATTTTGGAAAATACAAATTACTATAGACTTACTCAATTTGATTTCGACGGCAGGTCTACTAAGTCTCCAACCATTTCGATCAATACTGATTGTAAAGTTGAAAATTTCTTCAGTGTTTTTCCAAATCCAGTTGATAAAAACAATGCCAATCTTACAGTGAAATTCTTTGCTGAAACTAAAAATTCAACAATTGAAGTTTATGATTTGCTTGGTGGAATTGCAAAATCAATGCAGGTAGAATCAAGATTGGGGCGAAATACAACCAAGATTGATATTTCAAATTTACCAGCTGGAACATACTTCATTAAAGAACAATCTGGTAAAAATGCAGAACGCATAATTTTACTCGAATAAAATATATTTAAATAGTATAATATAAAAAGCCTTAGAGACGATAAGTTTCTAGGGCTTTTTTACTCCGATAAGTTTAACATCTCTTTTTATAAAGGCAATATTTTTGCTTTACAATAAAAAACAAAAAGAATATCAACAAAGCTATTGCCAATTCATAAAGTATTCCTATTTTAATGAGCCAAAGACCTTTGCAGTGCTTTCGTTTCAAAATAGAAAACTAAAATGAAAAATTATCTCCTATTATCGCTATCGATATTACTGCTGCTTTTTGGGTCAACTTCCTTAATTGCACAACTCGAATGGATCAACTTTGATCAGGGGAATACTATCCTTGACATGGATCAAGATGGAGAAGACATTTGGATTGCCAGCTATGGTGGAGCAGTTAGGCTCAATCGAACCACAAAAGAAAAGACAATTTATCAGGCTTGGAATTCACCAATGCAAATCAAATCCATTCAAAATGTTTTAGTCGATGAATTCGGTAATCGATGGTTCTCTAGTTCGGAACAAGGCCTAATGGTATTCAATAGCGCGGATGAATGGATACTCTATGATGAGTATAATGGTTTGGCACTATTGGATGTAGATAATTTGAGTCCGGATTTTTCTGGTGGCGTTTGGTTCACTGCGAGGTATCCTTTTGAATTACAATATAGAGTCTTCCACTACAATGGAGTAAGTTTTGTCGATCATCCTATTGCTACCTTACAAAATAATTTGGGGGTGCGAGAAATGGATTACACCAGCACAGGGGCTGTATGGACTAATGACTCTCGAGAAATTCGAAAATATAATCAGGTATCCATAGTAAAGACTTACAACTATCTTTTTTTTGATCTAGATGACAGCGCTCGTTTTTTACATTTAACAATCGATGGTAATGAAGATATTTGGATATACTCACTCTTGAATAAAAGCATTTACAAACTAAATGAAATTACCGGCGCCTGGGAAGTAAAGTTTTATGTCGACGGAGAAACACCTCAGGATATTTTTTTAGATAAAAACGAAAACCTTTGGATAGAGGTTCAATATTTAGAAGCCAATACCGGATTTTCAAGACGGAAAAACTACAAGTTTGAAAATGAAGAATGGGTTGAATATTTACCTTCTGACTTTGGACAGCTCATTTTTTCAAACGGAGCGGCTACTTTATTTTTTATTGACAACAACAATGAAGGATGGTTAACACAAAATGTGGCCGGACAAGCCTACCCACAACTTTTTCGCTCTACCTCC
>CALGJW010000082.1 GCA_937930025.1 uncultured Saprospiraceae bacterium
TCATTGAATATCTTGTTGAAATTAATGTCAGTAGTGGCATTGGTAATCGCACCATTCTTATAGAAAAGACCAATTTTAAATACATAAAGAGGGCCTTCCAATTAACTTGGATGGCCCTCTTTTGGTTGGGACTTCCGGTAAGTATCGGAAGGGTAACATTTTCAATAAAAATTGCACGAATTAAACTTTTATCCTGCTTTTCACCCTAAATTCCGTTATTGTTTCGTTAAACTGGCCATTTGGCAAGATTATCGCCGAACTTTAGAGTTAAATCAGAGTATATTTATTATACTGCTTTCGTAATTTCCAATTCCTTATTAATTGGAACCTAAATCAAGTAAAGACTCACAAAATGAGAAATAAAGGCGCCATCATTTTTATCCTGGCTTTAAGCACAATCGTTGCAGGAGCATATTTCCCTTTTAACACCAACAATAGTCAAAAAGAAACTATCCTGATTCAGACAATCATGGAAGGTTTAAAGCAGCTGCATTTCCAGCCTGCTGCTATTGATGATGAGTATTCATCTAAGGCATTTAATATGTACTTAGATAGGCTAGATGCGGGAAGAAGGTGGTTGACACAAGAAGATGTTGCTAAGTTAAAGCCATTCGAAAAATCAATTGATGATGAACTGGAACAAGGGACCTTTGGGATCCTTGATGTGGCTATTGAAGTATTAGAGGCTGGTAAAATTAAAACAAAAACATACTTCGAAGATATTTTAAGCAAACCCTTTGATTTCACTTCAAAGGAAACGGTGGATTTAGATTACGAAAATAAACCGTTCGCAAAAAATGAAGCAGAGCTTAAAGAGTATTGGAGAAAAGCTTTGAAGTATGAGACCTTGAATAAAGTTTACTCAAAGCAAAAAAAGCAAAAAGAAGATCTTGAAAAAGACGTTAAGGATGTAACGGAAAAAAGCTTTGCTGAATTAGAAGCTGAAGCTCGCAAGGATGTTTTAAAAACATTTACGGACTGGTATGATAGAATGAGCAAAGATCGTCGTTCAGATCATCTGTCAGATTATATCAATGCGTTGACAAGTATTTACGATCCACACACAAATTACTTGCTTCCAAAAGACAAGGATAATTTCGATATCAACATGTCAGGGACTTTGGAAGGAATTGGAGCAAGATTGCAAACAGATGGCGACTTTACTAAAGTTACTGATATCATTCCTGGAGGACCTGCTTGGAGAGGAAAGGAATTAGAATCTAATGACTTGATCATTAAAGTTGCACAAGACGAAGAGGATCCGTTTGATGTAAAAGGTTTGAGATTAGATGATGTCGTGAAAAAAATTAGAGGGAAAAAAGGAACGATTGTTAATTTGACAGTTCGTAAAGTAGACGGAACAGAAAAGGTAATTACTATTACTAGGGATGTCGTTGAAATAGATGAAGGCTATGCAAAATCTGCAATCATTGACTTAGATGGATCAGTTAAAAATATCGGGTATATAGACCTGCCTCGTTTTTACGCCGACTTTAATCGTTCAGGAGGAAGATCTTGTGCGGATGATGTAGCCAAAGAAATAGAAAAACTTAAAGCAAAAAATGTTGGAGGTATCATTTTGGATCTAAGATCTAATGGTGGTGGTTCTTTAAGAGACGTAGTAAAAATGACTGGCCTTTTCATAGAAGAAGGACCTATCGTTCAAGTCAAAACTAGAGATCAAGACCCTGATGTTTTAGCCGATAAAGATCCAACAGTTCAATACGATGGTAAGTTGATTGTACTTGTTAATTCTTTTAGCGCATCTGCCTCTGAAATTCTTGCAGCAGCACTTCAAGATTACCAAAGAGCTATTATTATTGGAACCGGCAAAACAACCTTTGGAAAAGGAACGGTTCAAAGATTCTTTGATTTAGATAGAGCCATCAGAGGGTATAGTGAGATTAAGCCACTTGGCGATGTCAAATTGACCATTCAGAAATTCTATCGAGTAGACGGTGGCTCAACTCAATTGAAAGGAGTTAAACCAGACATTATCTTACCAGACAGATATTATGAATTGAAATTGGGTGAGCAAGATCAAGAATATCCATTAGACTGGACTGAAATAGAGCCCGTTCAACATGATCAAAAAGTTTATAAAGTAAACGGATTGGATCTATTGGCTAAAAGTAGCCATGGAAGAATTGCCAACCACCCTACTTTTCAATTGGTTTTAGAAGATGCTAGCAGATTAAAGCAGCAACGAGAAGAATTAGACTATCCTTTAGATTTAGAAACTTATTCTGCTGATAGAAAAGGAAGAGAAGATCGCGCAAAACTTTTCGAAGATATATTCAAGCCTATCGATGCTTTGAAAATAGCCAACTTGGATGTTGACTTAACTACAATCAACATGGATGAGGCCAATCAAGCAAGAAACACTGAATGGTTAGAGAATCTTCAGGAAGATATCTACTTAGAGGAGGCCTTGAGAGTAATGGCTGAGATGAAGTAAATCCAAAAGAAAAATAATAAAAAGGTCTTTCAGTTTAATGCTGAAAGACCTTTTCTATTTTTGAGGCAAAATACTGCTACTGTGAATTATCTAACGTTAGAAAATATTTCTAAGTCCTACGGAGAGAAAACCTTGTTTTCAGGCATAGACCTCCAAATAGCCAAAGGACAAAAGATTGCTTTAGTAGCACGAAATGGCTCTGGGAAATCAACGCTTCTTCGAGTTATTTCTGGAATAGAAGCTCCAGAAGGAGAAAATGCTAAAATCGAATTACGGCAGGGAATTCGCGTTGGGTTTCTTAACCAAGACCCTAATTTCGACGATAAGCTTACTATTCTTGAATCAGTCTTTATATATGCTGAAAACCCAAAGATCAAGGCTGTTAAGGAATATCAAGAAGCTATGCTCTTTCCAGAACGCGAAGCCAAAATGCAAGAAGCCCTGGAAGTCATGGATGACCTTAAGGCGTGGGATTTTGAAGCAAGAGTAAAAGAGATGCTTTCCAAATTTGAAATTGGAGACTTTCATCAAGAAGTAGGAAGTCTTTCTGGAGGACAACAAAAAAGATTGGCGCTAGTGCAGTTATTAATCGATGAGCCAGACTTTTTGATCTTAGATGAGCCTACCAATCATCTGGACCTTGAACTCATTGAGTGGTTAGAAGAATATTTACAAAGAAGTTCTCTCACGCTATTTATGGTGACGCACGATCGTTATTTTTTGGAACGAGTTTGTGACCATATCATAGAGCTAGACCAAGGAGTGTTGTATCGATACCGAGGAAATTATTCGGACTTTTTAGAGAAAAAAGCGGTTCGTGAAGAAAACGAAGCGATAGATTTAGACAAGAGTAAGAAGTTGTATAAAAAAGAGTTGAATTGGATTCGAAGAATGCCGCAGGCTCGAGGTACTAAAGCCAAGTCGCGGGTTACAAAGTTTGAAACGATAAAAGAGAACGCGCATAAAAATAAAAACGAAGACAAGGTTCAAATTGAAGTCAAAGGAAGAAGATTGGGATCAAAAATTTTAGAGGCTCAATATATTAGTAAGTCGTATGGCGATAAGAAAATTGTCGATAACTTTTTTTACAAATTTAATAGTGGTGAAAAAGTTGGAATAGCAGGACCGAATGGAGTAGGCAAAACCACTTTTCTCAAACTCCTAACCCAGGAAATTAGACCAGATGGAGGAAAAATTATAATCGGAGATACAATTGTCTTTGGCTACTATACGCAGGCTGGTATTAACCTTAAGCAGGACAAACGGGTCATCGATGTGATTAGGGATATCGCAGAATATTTGCCCTTAGCCAAAGGAAAATTAACTGCAGCAGCCCTTTTAGAGCGATTCCTTTTTTCACGAAAACAGCAACAGGTATTTGTTTCTCAGCTTTCAGGAGGGGAAAAAAGAAGACTATACTTGTTAACCGTAATCATGGAAAATCCGAACTTCCTGATTCTTGATGAGCCAACGAATGATTTGGATATCTTGACCTTGAACGTCCTTGAAGAGTTTCTCTTTGAATTTAATGGTTGTTTGATTGTAGTTTCTCACGATCGATATTTCATGGATAAAATAGTTGACCACCTTTTTATCTTTGAAGGCGATGGGAAGATCAAAGATTACCTTGGAAATTATAGTGAATACAGGGCGTCAAGAAAAGCCAAACTTTTGGAGGAACAAAGAAGCAAAAGAGAGAATAGAAAATCAATTGAGAAAAGTCAAAAACAAATAGAAGTAAAGAAAGCTGAATCTCAAGGATTGTCCAGAGATGACAAGAAAGAAGTAAAACGACTTGAAAAACAAATTGAAAAACTCGAAGAAGAAAAAAATAAAATTATAGCTTCCTTTAATCAACCTGATCTTAGTCCAGAAAAAATAGAAACGCTTTCTAAAACTTTGGCAGAGGTCAAAGATCAACTCGAAGAAAAAGAAATGCGTTGGATGGAATTAGCTGATCAAACTTAGGCCAAATAAAAAAGCGACAATGGAAAATTTCCGTTGTCGCTTTTTGGTTTGCTTGCAAGCAGAATTTACTTTCCTGCCAATGCCTTAATCTTATCTTCTAATTCATACTCATCACCAGGAGCGTATCCTGAATGCGTATAAACCAAGTTTCCTTCCTTATCTAAAAGAAATGTCATTGGGACATTTTGGAAATTCATACCGCGCATCAAATCTTGCTTTACATCTGATAGAATTTCATAATCCCATCTTTTAGATTCAACCATTGGCTTTACCTTCGGAAGTGCTCTTGCATCATCAATAGTAATAGCTAAAAGCTCCATGTCATACTCCTCCTGCCATTCTTCATACACCTCTGCAATAGCATCTAGCTCTCTTTTGCAAGGAGAACACCAGGTGGCCCAAAAGCTTAGGACAGTAATTTTGCCATTATTAGCATAATCTGATATGTTTACGGTCTCGCCTTTTAAGTTTTTTAAGCTTACAGAAGGGATATTCTGGGCTGATACTTGTAAGGATATAATTGTAGTGAGCGCGATAAGTAGTAGATATCTCATGTTGATTTTTTAAATTTTTTATAATTAATTGACTGCTGTCCACCATTAAGACGATTCTAAGCTGCAAAATGCACACTTCATTGGACAACAATTCGAGCTTTAACGTATCTTTAACCTCGAAGCAACCAATGAAACGAATTTATGAGTCTTACTACGAAATTATTCCTTTTTGGAATACTTTTCCTGTTTTCGGTGCAAATCAATGCGCAAAGTGACAACCAGCATATAATTTCAGGAAATTTACAAGTCACAGGCAATTTCTTCATAGAAGATACAACCATTCTTGCCAACAATACTCCTCAGTATGATCACCAATTGTATGGGGCTGAATCTTGGTTAAATCTAAATTATTCTGGCTTTGGATTTGACATTGGGGTCAGATTCGATGCTTTTCAAAATTCCAACTTACTGAATCGCCAGGATTCTTATTCCGATCAAGGAATAGGAAGATGGTATATCAGGAAGAAAATCCAAAACCTAGGAATCTCCGCGGGTTACCTCTACGATCAAATTGGCTCTGGAATCATTTTTCGAGCTTTCGAGGATCGAACATTACTTATTGATAATGCATTGGCTGGAATTCGTCTGAATTATGATTTGGGTGAAAATTGGACTGCAAAGGCATTTACTGGTAGACAAAAAAGACAATTTGATTTGTATTCCGCCGTGGTCAAAGGTGCATCCATCGATGGCTTCATCAGCCCAGATAGTTTGGCTGAAGGAAAGAAGTTTTGGTCTCTAGCTCCGGGATTCGGAATGGTTAATAGAACTTTAGACGATGGCACCATGGGTGTTGTTGTCGGAGATTTAGCCACCTATCTACCTCAGGACCTTATTACTCCGAAGTATAATACCTATGCATTTTCACTGTACAACACATTGACTTTTGGAGATTTTTCTTGGTATTTTGAAGGAGCCTACAAAACGGATGATGTAATAATTAATCCATTCCTAGAACGTCAAACAATTATAGGGACAACTGTAACCGGTAAAATTGTTTCGGAACCTGGTACGGTTATCTACAACAGTTTGTCCTATTCTAGAAAGGGTTTGGGTGTCAATGTTGAATACAAACGGACACAAGACTTTACATTAAGAACTGATCCATTTGGGCTACTAAACAGAGGACAAATTAACTTTTTACCAGCCATGTCTCGTGTCAACACTTATAGACTAACCGCACGATATGCTCCGGCGACCCAAGAGTTAGGGGAACAAGCCTTTCAAGTTGACTTACGGTTTAACCCATCTAGAAAATTGGGTTTCAATGTGAATTTTTCCAACATTACTAATTTGGATGACCTGCTACTTTACCGAGAATTGTACACAGAAGTTTTTTACAAATACAAACGTAAATGGACGATAACCGGTGGGGTACAATTGCTAAACTATAATCAGGACATCTATGAGAATAAGCCTGGCGTTCCGATTGTTGAAGCCATTACTCCTTATGTGGAGTACTTATATAAATTTGATAGAAAGAAATCACTTCGATTGGAATTCCAATATATGAACACGGAAGAAGATTTTGGATCTTGGGTGTTTGGATTAGCTGAGTTCAGTGTGGCTCCACATTGGATTTTTACCGTTTCAGATATGTACAATTTAGATGATAAAAAAACACAACCGTACCATTATCCTAGAATTGACGTTGCATATATTAATAATGCAAATAGATTTGGATTGAGTTACATAAAACAAGTTGAGGGGATTGTTTGTACTGGAGGAATATGTAGATTAGAACCAGCCTTTAGTGGATTTCGATTAAATATTAATTCAACTTTTTAAAATGAAAAACATATTTTTTTTACTAGCCTTGTTGAGTTTTTTCTACGGATGTAATGAAATACCACCAGATATTCCTGAACCACCCACTGGTGGAGATCGATTTGTTTTAGTGGAGGAATTCTCCGGGGGGAGTTGCGTTCCTTGTGCGGATGCAGCAATTATTCTTGAAGAACAGCTGGCCATCCATGGTGAAAAGTTAGTTGTGGTCACAGCGCACACCTTGTCGCTTGGACAAACAGCACCTTACTTTGGAGCAAAGTATGATTTTCGGACAGAAAAAGGACAGGCTTTGATAGAGGACATCGGATTGCCACTAGGTCTTCCTTCTGCATCGATAGACAGAAAGTTATACGAAGGAGAAGATGACTTACAAATGAGACGAGACAAATGGGCCTCAACTATTTCTTCACAGTTAAGTGATCCTGCGAAAGCGAACTTAAACCTCGAACTTGATTTTAATCAAGACAACAGAGAAATTTCACTTGATATTACAATCATACCTACCGATGATATAGCTGGAGACGTTCGATTAAAAGCACTAATTACTGAAAGCCATATTATTGATTTTCAAATTACTCCAAACGGTTTAGTGGAAGATTGGGAGCACAATCATATTTTAAGAGATATTATCACTGATGTAAAAGGGACAATTATTGGAACCGATCTTAGTAAAGGAATCCCAATAACCCAATCGTTCAGTTACACCGTACCAGCAGAAGACGATGGTCTTTGGGTGGCTGACAATTTGGAGGTTGTTGTTTATCTGACTGAGAATCACGCTGACTCAAGGGAAGTTATCCAAGCGGCTCATGTGAAACTTAAAGAATAATGCCATCAAATACTGGTACAAAGAAGGCTCCGCTTATCACAAGCGGAGCCTTCTTTATTTCTCATCGTCCAAAATAATAGAACCTAAGTACGCACCATCCATTTTACTTATCTTTGCGCTCAATTTTAAAGTGCCAATTATCATTTATGAATATTTCGCTTAGCTGGCTAAAGCAATACATCGATTTAGACAATTACGAT
>CALGJW010000083.1 GCA_937930025.1 uncultured Saprospiraceae bacterium
CAAATGTTTGTTTGGGATGGCAACGGTGGTGGTGGAACAAAATATTTAACTGTTCTGGAACCATCTAATGTTGCCGGAGAATATGGGGCAACTGCAGCAGACTTTGGTCCCACACTTACAACTGATCCGATTGAAGCAGAAGTGGTTGAAGTAAATGATGGATTATATAATCCTTATATAACTGATGGATGTGAGATGGTAACCAACTCAGCCGAATTAACAGGAAAAATTGCCTTGGTGGATAGAGGCGGATGTTTCTTTCAATTAAAAGCGCTTACAGCGGAAGAAGCAGGGGCTGTGGCTGTAATCATATGTAATTTTGAAGATGACCCAATCGGAATGGCGGGAGTCGGAACCTTAGCGCAACCAACCATACCTACTATTATGATTGGAGGAATAGATTGTGGTACCATCCGTTCTTTTGTTGGATCTGGTTTGAAAGTCAAATTGGCTGCTCCTTCTAACACTGGGCCAGAATTTTTAGATGGAGATTTTGACAATGGAATTATTGCGCATGAATTTGCCCATGGAATTAGTTTAAGATTAACCGGTGGACCTTCAACTGGTGGCTGCTTATCAAATGCAGAGCAAATGGGAGAAGGCTGGTCTGATTTCTTTTCACTAGTAACCTCTACTCATATTGATGATGCTGGACCTGACAGAAGAGGTGTTGGAACTTTCGTTTTCCGTCAAGATGTTGATGGAAAAGGAATTAGAAGATATCCTTACTCCACAGATATGGCGGTAAACCCTTTGACCTATGGAGATGTGGCTTCAAATACAGAAGTGCATGCTGTTGGTGAAGTTTGGACCGCTGCGCTGTGGGATCTCTATTGGGCGCTTATAGATGAATATGGATTTGATGAAGACTTGATGAATGGAGACAAAGGAAATAACCTTGCTGTGCGATTGGTAATGGATGGAATGAAATTACAAGGATGTGAACCTGGTTTTCTAGATGGTCGAGATGGCATTCTTTTGGCGGATGAATTACTAACAGGGGGTGCGAACAGTTGTCTGATATGGAAGGCATTTGCTGGAAGAGGAATGGGCCACGATGCTATTCAAGGATCCTCTAACTCAGCATCAGATCAGATTGAAGGATTTGAACCGTTTCCTTTATGTATAGAAGAATTAAAGATTACTAAATCTGTCTCTCCTTTAGTAAATGCAGGAGAATTAATTGATGTTGAGTTAAATATTGTAAATCATAAACCAGAAACATTGACGGGAATTACTGTTAATGAAACTTTACCTGCGGGATTAACCTTTGTGTCAGGATCTGGATCAATAACGCCTACGATCGATGGTGATAATATTACTTTTGGAATTGGCGATATGATTTATCAGCAAGAGGAAACTGTAAGATATCAATTGAAAACGGATGAAGATTTCTTTAGTAAGCAGCTAAACTTTGAAGGGGCAGAAAATGATGGAATCGGATGGTCTCCTTTACAAATAGAGGGAGATAACATCTGGGCGTTATCTGGCAACTCCTTTGAAGGAAATTATGCTTTCGAAGTAGAAAGCCCAAATTATGAAAGTCAGCAACTAGTAGTTATGGATGAAGAAATCACAATTACGGGCGATAATCCTGTAATCAGATTTTATCAGAGACATAATACTGAAGCTGGGCAAGATGCTGGAGTTTTTCAAGTTAGTGATGATTTCGGAGGAGGAGTTTGGAGTAACTTAAATGAAGAAGATATTTTTAGAGGTGGATATAGCGGTGCAGTGGATTATCAAACTTTCGTAATTCCAAACTTCTTTAGTTGGTACGGAAATTCAGATGGTTATAAAGCGACCTATATTGATATGAATGACTGGAAAGGGTCTAATCTTTTTCGACGATTTAATTTCGGATCTTCTGCAGACAATGCTGTTGGAGCACCCTTATCCGGATATTGGACAGTTGACAATGTTGAATTAATGGACATGGTAAACTACAACCCTGAGACCTGTATATCATACGACGGTGGAACAACTGTTTGTACTGAGGCTAGTGGCCGAGGGACAGTGGTAGAATCTCAAATGATATCCGGAACTAGACAAGTTCAAGATGCTGGTTTGTCATTTGGTGTATCTCCGAATCCAGCCAGTGACCAGCTTAACATTTCCATTATTGCAGAAAAGACGAATGAAGCTCAATTGAGTTTAGTAACTATTGATGGGAAAGTGGTTAAGACCACATCCATAGTTGCTACTCCAGCGAGACAAAACCTTACGCTTTCTGTGAGTGATGTACCTGCAGGATTTTACATCGTTCGAATTGCAAACAGAAATGGAGCTGTAAATAAAAAGGTTGTAATAAACTAAATACATTACTTTCAATAAAAAAGGGTCTTGCATAACAATTATGCAAGACCCTTTTTTATTGAAGGAAAACTTTGATCGCCTCTATTCCTCTTCTTCTTTTCCCTGTTCTTCTTTTTTGGCCTCTTCTTTAGCTTCCGCTTGTTTTTCCTTTAGATCTTCTGTGAATTCTGTAACTGCATCACTCACCTTATCACTAACGACATCAGCAACCGCCTTGACTGTATCAACTAAATCTTGAGCCGCTTCGCCGAGTGTGGCGCCAAGGGCAGCAGCAATTCCTTCACCACTTTGCTCTTCTTTCTCTTCAGCCTTAGCTTCTTCACTAGATTCTTTATCAGCTTTCTTATCGGCCTTATTTTCAGCTTCCTTCGGCGCATCAGATTTTTCTGTTTGCTTTTTCTGCCTACTAGCAAACTTAGCGATCTTCTTTTCAAGCTCCGTCCTAGTCTTAAGCATATCTGCCAACTTTTCTTTTTTGGAAGACAATCTAGCTTCAAGCATTGTCATTTTTGCCTGACGAATTTGAAGTTCGAGTTGACCTTCGGTGCGATCTACACGACGCCCTTGGAACTTAATCTCTTCAGCGTCTCTGTGAATAGAATGTTCCATTTTTTCAATGGCCTTGAGTAAACCATTTAGACGGCTTGAAATTCTATCCGAAGGGCTATTCCCTGGAGCCGAATCTGGCCCATATTTTTTCTCCTTAACCGCTTTGAAGGCTTCATCCAGTTTTTTCCAAACTGAATTTCTATCGTCTTTCGTAAACTTTGTATCTCTATATTTTTGTTGGATTCCTTTTAGGTCTTCGAACAATCGATTAAGATTGGCATTCTCCTTCAACTTCGTTTCCACTCCTCCAATTAGTCCTAAGAAATCTTCTTTAAAATTTTTGGATTGCGTTCTGAACTCTTCATCTAAAACAGCTCTTAGATCTTTCATTTTTGAGAATAGTTCGTTGGTATCATTTCTCAAAGTGTTTGCATGATCTCTAAACAAGTTCTTTTCTTGAACTTGATCTTGCACTTTTGACCAAAATCCTTTTAGATTTTCCCAAATTGCGCCATCATATTCAGTCAATTTATCTACTTTCTCCCTTATATCTTCAAGCTCAGATTTGTAGGCTTCATGTAACTTTGCTGAAAGTACTACAAAGTGCCATTCGGTTTGCGCCCTTAGCAAAATATCTCCTTTTTCTACCTTTAGTTCATCCGGTAACAATCCTTCCGTGACGGACAAAGGTCGAGAGATGTCAGTTGTTCCTTCAGGAAAAGTGTAAGCTTGATCCAATCGCCACTTGTCCATCATTTCGTTGAACGTTTCGGTTGTTGAATTTTCTGGTGCTACAGTGTAAATTTTAGTACTGTTCTCCTCTGAAAGTAGTTCGATTCCAATCAGTACTTTTTCGTCCTGGGCATTTGTACCCCAAATCACTAGTTTCTTTTTCATGTCGTCAATTAAATCTGTAATTATGTCAATAAAACTGTTCTCAATGTCAATTCGTTGCGCGCGCTAATTTCCCCACCAAATTATTTTCCACTAAATACTCAGCAATCTGAATGGTATTAGTAGCGGCACCTTTTCTTAAATTATCAGCCACAACCCATATGTTCAAGGTTTTGGGTTGAGATTCATCTCTACGCACTCTTCCAACAAAAACACCATCCTTGTGATGCGCTTTCAATGGCATAGGGTATTCATTTTTCTTTGTATCATCAATTAAAGTAAGGCCTGGGGCTTCCGCCAGCAGTTGTTTTACTTTTTCTATTTCAAATTCACTTTCAAATTCAATATTTACGCATTCGGAATGTCCTCCATGCACTGGTACTCTAACGGCCGTTGCTGAAACTCCCAATTTCGGGATATCCATAATTTTTCGCGTTTCATGAACCAACTTCATTTCCTCCTTAGTATAATCGTTATCTAAAAAGATATCGCAATGTGGGATACAATTATTGAAAATGGGATGTGGATACGCCTGATCTGCCTGAGTCAAAGAACCTCCATTTCTTTCGGTATCAAATTGCTTTACAGCTTTAACGCCTGTCCCTGTTATTGATTGATAAGTAGAAATAACCAATCTTTTCATTTGGTAAGCCTCATGTAATGGTTGCAGCGCAACTACCATTTGGATAGTAGAACAATTCGGATTTGCAATAATTCCATCAGAGCCCTTCAGCACATGAGCATTTACTTCCGGTACAACAAGCGGTCTTTCTGGATCCATTCTCCAAGCTGAACTATTATCTATGACTATCGATCCATTTGCTTCAAACTTGGGAGCCCATTCTAATGAAACGGAACCACCAGCTGAAAACAGGGCTAAATCAGGTTTTAAATCAATCCCAGTTTGCATTCCTACTAC